>CAZDNN010000063.1:9111-18010 GCA_964506385.1 uncultured Planctomycetota bacterium | reverse complement strand
CGACGACGAGGACGAGTGAAGAAGGAACCCCAACATCCGAGGTCAGACTCAGCAGGCCCGGCCGTCGCCTGGCGTCTCAGCCGAGGATGGCCTGGAGGTCGGCCTCGGGGGTGGTGACGGGCGCGATGGCGAAGTTCTCGACCAGGGCGTTGAGCACCGGCTCGGTGACGAAGGCCGGGAGGCTCGGGCCGAGACGGATGTTCTGGATGCCCAGGTGGAGCAGGGTGAGGAGGATCGCCACGGCCTTCTGCTCGTACCACGAGAGGATGATCGACAGCGGCAGGCTGTTGACGTCGGTCTCGAAGGCCCCGGCGAGGGCGACGGCGATCTGGATGGCGGAGTAGGCGTCGTTGCACTGCCCGCAGTCGAGCAGGCGTGGGATGCCGCCGATGTCGCCGAACTCGAGCTTGTTGAAGCGGTACTTGCCGCAGCCGAGGGTGAGGATCACGCAGTCGTCGGGCACGGCCTGGGCGAGCTCGGTGTAGTAGTTGCGGCCTGGCTTCGCGCCGTCGCAGCCGCCGATGAGGAAGAAGTGGCGGACCGCGCCGTTCTTCACCGCGTCGATCACGGCGCCGGCCACGCCCATCACCGCGTTGCGGCCGAAGCCGATCAGGATCGTCTGGTCCGGGCCGTCCTCGGCGAAGCCGGGCTCCGCGAGGGCACACTCGATGGCCGGGGCGAAGTCGCGGCCGGTGATGTGGGCCACGCCCTCGAAGCCGACGAGGCCGCAGGTGAACACGCGGTCCTTGTAGCTGTCCTTCGGCGGCATCAGGCAGTTCGTGGTGAGGACGATGGCGCCTGGGAAGGCGTCGAACTCGGTGCGCTGGTTCTGCCACGCGCCGCCATAGTTGCCGGCCAGGTGTGCGTACTTCTTCAACTCGGGATAGGCGTGGCAGGGGAGCATTTCGCCGTGGGTGTAGACGTGGATGCCCGTGCCCTCGGTCTGCTCGAGCAGCGCCTCGAGGTCCTTGAGGTCGTGGCCGGAGACGAGGATGGCCTTGCCTGCGACGGGGGTGATGCGGACGGCGGTGGGCTCGGGGTGGCCGTAGGTCTTGGTGTTGGCGGCGTCGAGGATCTCCATGGCCTTGAGGTTGAGTTCGCCGGTCTTCAAGGCGTTGGCGAGGAGCGCATCGACGTCGGTCGGCTCGGCGGCGACGAAGTCGAGCAGCTCGTGGGTCATGGCGTAGACCTCGTCGCTGTGGCGGCCGAGGATATGGGCGTGGTCGGCGTAGGCGGCGGCGCCCTTGATGCCGTAGACGATGAGCTCCTGGAGGCCGGTGACGGTGTCGCCGAGGCGCTCGATGCGGGTCTGAATCGAGACCTGCTCGCCCTGTGCGATGAGGCCGGCCAGATCGGCGGCAGGCTCCCAGGCAGCGGGGCCGTTGAGGTCGTCGGGCGTCTGGCCCGCCTGCTGGCAGGCGTCGATGTAGAGCTTGCGGACCTGGTCGCGCACTGTGGCGGCGCGGCGGAGCAGGTCCTCGAAGCGCGCGGCATGGAAGTTCACGTTCGTCAGGGTCGCGAATGCGGCCTCGTGGACGAAGGCGTCGGCCTCGGCGTCGGCGGCGCCGAGCTGCCGCGCGCGGTGGGCGTACATCGAGATGCCCTTGATTGCGTGGACCAGCAGGTCCTGGAGCGCCGCCACCTCGGGCGACTTCCCGCACACCCCGCGCACCGTGCAGCCGGTGCCCTTCGCCGTCTGTTCACACTGATAGCAGAGCATCGATACGTTCTCCTTTCGCGGAAGAGGCCGCCAGCCCTGTCGGACGCCTCACGTGCGTCCTAATAGGGCCTATAGGACCTATACGACCTATAGGACCGATGGGACTAGGGCTTGGCTCGCAGCATGGTCAGCAGCATCTTGAAGCGGGCGGTCGCCTTCACTGCGTGGGGCACGTCGGCGGGCATGAGCACCGCCTGTCCCGCGGTCGCAGCGACCGGCTTGCCGCCGATGGTCAGCTCGGCCTCGCCATCGAGCACCTGCACGATGGCGTCGAACGGCGCCGAGTGCTCGCTGAGGCCCTGCCCGGCGTCGAAGGCGAACAGGGTGATCGTCCCCGCCTCGTTCTCGGCGATGGTGCAGCTCACGATCGAGCCATCGGCGTAGTCCACCAGGCTCGCCAGCTCGACGGCCTGGGCGGCGGGGAGTGTCCCGCCTCCCGAGCCGTTCGGCTCACTCATGTCGTCCTCCTTTCAGTGTCAGACGTTCTTCGTCGCTTCGCCAAGCTCGCGGCCGAAGGCTCGGCAGGCCTCGAGGTCGTCAGCCCGCGGCTGCCACTTGCAGCGGATGCCCTCGCGCACGAGCGGGATCTTGCTCTCGGCCAGGCGCTGCTCGATGACCGCCACCGACTGCCCGCTCCAGCCGTAGGAGCCGAAGGCGGCGCCCTGCTTGTTCTGGAACCTCAGTCCTCGGAGGTCCTCCAGGATCGGCGCAATCGTGGGCAGCACGCCGCTGTTGACGGTGGGCGAGCCGATGATGATGGTCTTCGAGCGGAAGACCTCGACGAGCGCGTCGTTGCGGTCGGTGGTCGCCGCGTGCAGGATCTTGTGGTCCACGCCCGCGTCGGCCAGGCCGTCGCCGATGGCCTCGGCCATGCGCCGCGTGCCGTTCCACATCGTGTCGAAGAGGATCACTGCCCGCGGCTCGGGCTCCTGCTTTGCCCACTGCTGGTACTGCGTGACGATCTGGAGCGGGTCGTCGCGCCAGATCACGCCGTGGCTCGGCGCGATGATGTCCACCGGCAGCTCCAGGGCGAGCACCTCGTCGATCTTCTTCGTGACCAGCTTGCTGAAGGGGGTGAGGATGTTGGCGTAGTACTTCAGCGCCTCCTCGTAGAGCTCGGCCTGATCGACCTGGTCGTTGAAGCGGAAGGCGGTGGCGTAGTGCTGGCCGAAGGCGTCGTTGGGCATCAGGATGGCCTGGCCCTTGAGGTAGGTGAACATCGAGTCGGGCCAGTGGAGCATGGGCGCCTCGACGAACACCAGCTCGTTCTCGCCGATGGCGATGCTGTCGCCGGTGCCGACGGGCTGGAAGTTCCACGGCTGGTGGTAGTGGCCCTCGATGCTCTCCTCGCCGCGCTTGGAGACCACGACGGTGGCCTCCGGGCACTCGCGCATGACGGCGGGCAGGCTGCCCGAGTGGTCGCTCTCGGCGTGGCTGGCCACCACGATGTCGATGCTCGCGGGATCGACCACCGCGGCGATATTCGCCAGCAGCTCGTCGGCGAAGGGCCCCCACACGGTGTCCACCAGCACCGTCTTCTCGTCCACGATCAGGTAGGCGTTGTAAGTCGAGCCCCGGTGGGTGCTCAACTCGTGGCCGTGGAAGTGGCGCAGCCCCCAGTCCACCACGCCGACCCAGTACACGTTGTCCTTGAGCTTCGTCACCATCGTCCGGCCTCCTTTCAGTCCTGCGCGGCGTCCGTGTCGGCCGCAGCCGGCGGCGGCGCGGCCTCATCCTGGTCTCTGGCGTATCGCTCGATGGCCATCGCGCGGCCCGTGGCCGTGCGGAAGATCCTGTCGATGAGGGCCCGCAGCTCGTCGCCGCTCTTGCCGCCCGCCTCGTCGCGCAGGTTGACCAGTCCGTCGGCGTCCCAGACGACGTCAAACTCCGGGCCTTCGGCGTCTCGGGCGCTGTGGTGGCTGCCGACGATGCGGCAGACGGCCTGGATGTCGAGCTCGGCGAAATCCAGTGCCTCGAGGATGCGGCGGGCGATGGGCGGGCCTTCGAGCTCCTGGTACTTCGGTGCGGCGGAGCCGTGCCGCCGCTCGGCCTCCTGAATGCCGATGTCGTGGAGCAGCGCCGCCGCCACAATGATGCGGGGATTGCCCTCCTCGTGACGCAGGATCTCCTGCGCCGCCTCGAGGACCCGCAGGGCGTGGGTGATCCGCCGCTGGTCGTCGCCGAACTCCGCTTTCACCGCCCCGATGAGCTGGTCGGCGAGCGACTCCTCGGCATATTCCTCGATCTGCACCGTCTTGGGGTCGAAGCCGAGGCACTTCTCGGCGTGCTCGCACCACTGGGCGCAGCCCAGGCTCAGCTTGGGGTTCGCCACCCGCGCCCCGCAGCGTGGGCAGCGGCGTGAGGCGTCGTCGCGGAAGAACTCGATTGCGTAGCCGCAGGCGCCGCACTCGACGTCGAAGATGGCGCTCTTGTCCCAGAACCGCGTGTCCTGCCCTGGGCAGACGATCTTGCTCATCGCGTGTCCTTCCAGCGATCTGGCAGCGGCGCGACCTTGGCGGGCGTGAGGTTCTTGCCGCCGGAGCCGGGGACGAAGACGGGGCTGCCGTGGCCGGCCTTCTCGGCCTCGTCGGCGAGGTGGACGAACTCGTTGTAGGTCTTCTTGAGGTCGTAGAAGCCGTGCCACCAGGCGAAGTCGGGACCCATCATGGCCGCGCCCATCCGCGCCCGACGGCCCTCGTGGTGCCAGAATTCGTAGAAGACGAACTCGATCCTCTCGTCGAAGTAGGGCCACTTGGTCAGGATGCCCTTGTCGTAGAGCTCGGTCATCCGCTTCTTGACGGGCTTGAAGTAGTGGTCGTTGTAGTTGGCGATCGCCTTGTCGTAGCGGGTAAGGTAGTTGTTCGCCCAGCGCGGCGAGTGGCACTGGGTGCAGGCGGTGACCATCTTCTTGCGGGCCTGGGCGCCGTCGTGGTCCTTGTTGAGGACGGTGAGGGGCGCCTGGGCCTCCCACTTGAGGCGCTCGCCTACGTCATGGGTGGTCGCCAGCGGCCCGATTCCCGCCATGTGGCAGACAGCGCAGGTCGGCGCCGAGTAGTGCTTTCCCGGCTCCCAGGCGTCGGGCGCGGCGGTGAAGCTCCACTCGTCCTTCTCGGCGAGGTAGCGCTTGCCGTGCTTGCTGGCGAAGTAGATCTCGTCCTGGGGATGGTCGGGGCCGAGGTGGCAGTGGCCGCAGGTCTCCGGCTTGCGCGCCTCGGCGATGCTGAAGCGGTGGGTCGTGTGGCAGATGACGCACGAGCCGAGCGAGCCATCGGGGTTCTTGCGCCCGCAGCCGACATTCGGCCAGTTCTCATCCGTCAGCTTCCCGTCGGAGATGTCGGAGCCGTGGCAGACGTTGCAGCCGGTGGCCCGCTCGATGGCGTTGTTCATGCCCTTGAGCCAGGGGTCCTGGATCTCGTCGGCCTGGATCTGCCAGGTGCGGGCGTGCTTGCTGCGGGCGAATTGCTGGGCCTCGCGCGGGTGGCAGCGCGAGCAGTCCTTCGGCGTGACCACAGGCGTGATCTTCACGTTCGGGTGCGCGAGGGTGCCCGGGCAGTCGCGGGCGTCCTTGTCGGTGCGCTGCGCGCGGTGGCAGTCGATGCAGGTGACGTTGGCGCGGGCGTGGAGGCTCTTGGACCAGTCGTGGGCCTTGCCCGGCTCGTTTCCGGAGTGGCAGGCAATGCACTCGCGCTCGAGCTCGGTGAGCCCGCGCTCGATGGTAATCTGCTTCGGCACGTGGGGCAGCGGCCCCCTGGCCTCGCCTGCGAGCGCGCCGCGCGCCACGACCATGACGCCCACGATGACGATCGCCCGTCTCATCGCGCCTCCTCTCCTGAGCTGGCCAGCATCAGCCGGAACCTGCCGTGGAACTCCTCGACGTGGCACTCCAGGCACGTCTTCGGCTCTTCGAGGCGCTCGCTCTCGCGATGGGCCACGATGGCTTTCAGTTCCATCCCTTCGGGGGTGAGGTTCTGATGGCACTTGCGGCACGCCGATTCATGGATCTTGCCCCGCGCGCTCGCCGCCAGGTGATCCCAGTCCATCTTCGCGGGATCGCTCTCGCCGAGGAAGTGGGTCCACACGTCCTTCGCGCCGTCGCGGGTCTTCACCCACAGCTTCGGCGCGAACTCCGGCGGCACGTGGCAGTCGGAGCACCCTGCGACCACGCCGCTCTCGTTCTGGTAGTGGGGCGAGTGCATCCAGCCCTGCTCGGCGACGACCCGCATCTCGTGGCACGACATGCAGAAGGCCGGGGATGACGAATGCTCGAGGCTGATCGCCGTGAAGCCCACGCCGGCCAGAGCCAGCGCCGCGCCCGAAGCCATCAGGCCAACGTTCCTGCGGGTGATCCACTTCGGGAGCTTCATCTTGACCTTCTCCTGGCGGCATCACGGCCGCGCGGACGCCGCCACCTCGGTGCGCTCGATTACCTCGCCCTGGATGCTGATCTTCGTGAGAGCGACCGGAATGTCCTCACCCGCGTCGGCCAGCGCCTGCTGCACGATGTGCACGAGGCCGAAACAGCAGGGGACCTCCATGTAGACGACGTCGATCGACCGCAGGCCCGCCTGCTCGAAGATCGCCGCGAGCTTCTCGCGATAGGCACTCACGTCGTCGAGCTTCGGGCAGCCGACGAGCACCGCCTTACCCTTCAGGAAATCCTCGTGGAAGCTCCCGCAGGCGAAGGGCACGCAATCGGCGGTGATCACCAGGTTGGCGCCCTGGAGATACGGCGCCATCGGCGGCACCAGCGCGAGCTGCACCGGCCACTGCCGGAGCTGCGAGACGGCCCGGCCCGTCGGCTGGTCGCCGTCCGCCGCCTCGAACTCCATGACGCGGGCGCCGGGACAGCCGCCCTGATGGTGCGCAGGGGCAGGGGATTCGGCATCCGGGGCCTCGATGCCCTGCTCGCGCAGGTAGTCGAGGGCCTCCTGGAGGTAGTCGGTGGCTCCGTGCGCCCTCAGGTGCTCGAGGTGAGCCCTGATGACGTTTGGCCCCTGCTTCACCACGTTCGCCATCACCTGGCGCTCGTCGTAGGGCTCGGCCTCGCGCTCCTCGATGGTGATCGCGCCCTCGGGGCAGTGGCCGATGCAGGCACCGAGGCCGTCGCAGAACAGGTCGCTGACCAGCCGCGCTTTGCCGTCAATGATCTGGAGCGCACCCTCAGGGCAGTTGGGAATGCACTCGCCACACCCCGTGCACTTCCCCTCGTCAATCGTGATGATCTGCCGCACCGCCATGGATGCTCTCCTCATAGCTCACGAGCTGGTGGAGGGTCGTCGTCGCCATGTAGCCGCGGAAGCGGGTATCGAAGTCCCGAAGGAAATCACCGAACATGCAGACGCTCCCGCGACACGCCGGCCTTCCGAGCAGGCAGCCGAGCGGCTCCACCGGCCCCTCGACCGCCTCGTACACGTCGAGCAGCGTGACCGTCTCAGCGGGCCTTGCCAGGCGGAAGCCGCCCTTCGGCCCCCGGGTCGAGGCCACCAGTCCCGCCTTCACCAGCCGCTGCATCACCTTCGCCAGATGTGCCTCGGAGGCTCCGAAGTCCGCGGCCAGCTCGCGTGCCGGCACGTCCCTGTCGGGCTCCCCCGCGAGCGCGACACAGGCGTGGAGACCCAGCGAGGCGGCCTCGGAGATTCGGAGCAGATGCGCCACAGCGAGTTCCTAAACCGTATTCCAGTATCAGAATACCAAAACCGGCGGCGCTAGTCAACCCCCTTCTGCGCTTTTTCCTCATCCGGCCTCTGGCGGGACCGCGCGGCAGTACAGTCTTGCGGCGCGACGCGGCGGGGAGTAAGCTGTGCGCCATCGGGGAGCCGCACAGACAGGAGGACGGACGATGGCGAGAAGGGCTGTGGATCGGCGGACGTTTCTCCGGGGGTCAGCGGTCGCCGTCGGCGCGGGCGCGCTCATCGGCACGCGGGCGCTCGGGGCGAACGAGAAGATCGTGTGTGGCTTCCTCGGCCTCGGCGGGCGCGGACGCCAACTCGTGCAGCACGTGCTCGACCGCGAGGACGGCGAGGTGGCCTACGTGTGCGACCTCGACCCCAGCCGCCACACCTACGGCGTCGGCCTCGTCGAGAAGGCGCGCGGCAGGAAGCCCAGGGTCGTCACCGACTATCGCAAGATCCTCGACGACAGGGACGTGGACGTGCTGTTCAACGCCACCCCCGACCACTGGCACTGCCTGCCCGTCATCCACGCCTGCCAGGCCGGCAAGGACGCCTACGTCGAGAAGCCACTGTCGCACAACATCTGGGAGGGCCGCCAGGCCGTCAAGGCCGCCCGCAAGTACAAGCGGGTCGTCCAGGTCGGCACCCAGAACCGCAGCGCGCCCTACAACATGGCCGCCCTCAAGCTCATCCGCGACGGCGGCTTGGGCAAGCTCCACCTCGTCCGCGTCTTCAACATGAAAACCCGCGGCGCCGTCCCGCCGAAACCCGACGGCGAGCCGCCCAAGGGCGTGGACTACGACCTGTGGCTCGGCCCCGCCCCCAAGCGGCCATTCAACCCCAACCACTTCCACTACCGCTGGCACTGGTTCTGGCCCTACTCGGGCGGCGACATCATCAACGACGGCATCCACCAGATCGACCTCGCCCGCTGGCTCGCCGGCGTCGCCATGCCCAGGACCGTCGTCACCACCGCAGGGAAGTTCGCCTTCGACGACGCCCAGGACACACCGGACACCCAGAACGTCCACTGGGAGTACGACGGCCTGACGATGACCTTCGAGCTGACGCTCTGGACGCCCTACATCCACAAGATCCCTGGCCGCATCCGCGCCCGCGACGAGTTCCCCAGATGGCCCTTCTGCTCGACCCGCATCGAGCTCTACGGCGAGAAGGCCATGATGCAGATGGGCCGCCACGGCGGAGGATGGCAGGTCTTCGACGTCAAGGGCAACGTCGCCGCACAGCACTACGGTCGCCGACCCAGCCCCAACCACATCGCCAACCTCTTCGACTGCATCCGGTCACGCAAGAAGCCCAATGCCGACGTCGAGGAGGTGCACCTGAGCACCTGCCTCTGCCACCTGGGCAACATCTCCTACCGCGTCGGCGGCGACCGCCTGCGCTACGACGCCGAGGCCGAGCAGTTCATCGGCCACCCCGAGGCCAACAAGCTCGTCAAGCGCGCCGGCCGCCCGCCCTACCAGATCCCTGAAGAGGTGTGAGG
>CAZDNN010000063.1:0-9011 GCA_964506385.1 uncultured Planctomycetota bacterium | reverse complement strand
GCGCTACTGCGCGCGCTGGAGGACGAGGTAGTTGATCTCGCCGCCCTGGGTGCTCGGCTGGCCAGGGGCGGGGGGGACGCCGATGAAGAGGTCGAGCTGGCCGCCGGTGACGCGGACGGTGTGGCCCTCGACGACGTGGGGCCTGGCCGAGCCGGTGAGCTCGACGTTGAACAACTCTTTCCCCTCGACGAAGAGCCGGCGGCGCCCGGCCAGGCGAGCCGGGTCGCCGGCGGCGACGGTGAGCTTGTAGAGCCCGTCGGGCACGTCGAGGACCCACGCGGCGCCGCGGGGGAGCGACAGGCCGCTGCGGGCCTCGGGGGCGACGTCTTTGGGCCCCTTGCGATCGAAGCCGCGAACGCCGACGGGCAGGTGCTGCCAGCCGAAGCCGCGGCCGGGGTCGTAGACCTGCCCGGCGTCCGCCATGAAGCCGTCCGGGGCCTTGGCGCCGCGCGGGCCGAAGCTCACCCGCACGGTCGTGCCGACGCGCAGGGTGGCCGTGGCGGTCGCCTCCTCGCGGCCGTCGCTGACGGTGAGGGTGATCTCCTGGTCGCCCGGCGTCTCGCACTTGACCGTGGCGACGGGTCCCTTGGCGCCGGTGCTCCAGGCATAGGTCAGGTCGTCGTAGTCGGGGTCGCTGGAGCCCCGTGCGTCGAGGGTGGCGGTGGTGCCGACGATGACCTGCCTCTCGGCGCGGCCGAGGTCGGCGACGGGCGGGTGGTTGACGGTGTTGGTGACGACGTTCGACAGGGGCGAGGCGTGGGCCTCGTCCTCGGCTTTCAGTGCGATGTAGACGCGGCGCCGGCGGGGAAGGGGGCCGATGAGGAGCTTCTCGAGCCGGCCGGCGGGCTGGGGCGCTGGCACGGGCGCGATGCGGTCGGCCTCGGCCCAGTGGATGGCCCCGATGGGATCGCGGCTGGCGGCGTAGCCGCCCCACGACAGGGGGCCGAAGGGCTGGGTAGAGATGCGGATGTCGTAGCGCCGAGCCTGCCCCTCCTTGCCGTCGTCGCCGGGGGCTGTCCAGGTGAGCAGGGCCTTGCCGTCGGCGGCGGGCTCGAGCCGCAGGTCCGTGACGGCTGCGGGCGGCGCCGTGTCGGCGACGGCGCCGAACTCCGCGAGGGCGACTCGCCAGACCCGCAGGTCGTCGATCAGGTACTCGTTGGTCTGGTCGTCGGGATAGCACGGGATGCGCAGGCGCGGGGCGAAGCCGATCAGCGTCCGGGCGCTGTGGGCCACTCTCTTGCCGTCGAGGAACAGGTCGGTCCCCCAGTTCGCCTTCCAGGTGAAGGCCACGTGGTGCCACGTCCCCTGCTGGATGGCCGCGTCGCGGTGGACGAGGCGCAGGAGCGCCCGGCCGGCGTAGCGGCTGAGCAGCTCGAGATCGCCGCCGCGCAGGCCGATGCGGAAGCCGTGCGTGTCGGGGTCGCCGGTGAGCAGCCACGGGTTCTCCCTGCGGCCAGGGCCCTTGCGGTAGCAGATGCGGAACTCGATGGTGCCCGCCCCCTGCTCGACATTGCCGCTGCCGAAGAAGGGGAACCAGGCGCCGAGGCCAGGCCGCGCCGCCACGCCGGGCGCCTGGGCCTGGAGGGCCCGCGTGCCGTCGTCGAGGGCCGCGAAGGGCCGGTAGATCACGCTCCCGCCCACCCCCAGGTCGGGCATGGCCACGTCGGCGGCGTTCTCCAGCCGGCACTGGAAGAGGATGGCGTCGTCGGCAGGCAGCGGGTGGGCCTTGAGGTGCCGCTCCCAGGCGGAGGCGAAGAGGTCGCCGCTGCGGTAGCGCAGGGCGAAGTCGGCTGCCGAGCCGCTGCCGAACAGGGTGGCGACCCGCTCGAGGCGGCGCGCCTTCTTGATGTACTTCGGGTCGCCCGTCGCCTCGGTCACGGCGGCGAGGTGGGGCGCCACGAGGGCGCAGATGGGGCCGTGGATGGCCGCCTCCGGGTTCCGCCTGTAGTCCGTCACCAGGCCGTCTGCGGTCCCGTATGGCTTGACGAGGGAGCCGTCGCGCCGGTGCAGACGGCCCTCGCGCTCGTGGCCGGACCAGAAGCGGTCGGGGCGGATCAGGGCCTCGGCGGCGCGGAGGCGTGAGGCGGCGATGCGGTCGTCGTCGCGGATGTGGCGGTAGGCGGCGAGGGCCTCGAGGACAAGCCCTGCGACGACGCCGTGGTCGCCGTAGAGCCCGTGGGACGTGCGGGCCTGGGCGTCGAGGAGCTTGTCCACGTACGTCTCGAGCGCCGCGGCGTACGCAGCCGCGCGGTCGGGCGCCAGCGCGGGCGCGACGTCGGCGGCATAGCAGAGGTTCAGGGCCGCGAGCACGGCGGCCAGCGGCGTCGTGTCGCGGTCGTCGGCGTGCCGTGCCGCGAAGTCGGCATTCGCCAGCGCGCCGTCCAGGACCACCCGGTCGCCGGTCAGCAGGAAGGTGAGCCAGGCGCCCGCGTACCAGCTCCCCTCGGTGCTCAGGCCAGGCGCCTGGTACGCCGTCGGGCCCAGCGGCCCGTCGTGGCAGGCGCCCGTCCAGGCCTCGTCGCCGCCCGAGACGTTGTGGAAGGTCCCGACGTCGGCGAGATGCCGCGCCCCCACCCACGCCTCGTGCAGCACCGACGGCGTGCCGCGCCGCAGGAACTCCCGAGCCAGGGCATACGTCGGGTCGTACCGATGGCACAGGAACGCGCCGTGCAGGTCGTAGAGGCAGGCGCGGCTGCCCTTCTGGGGGACCGGGTGCACGCTCTTGACGAACGACAGCGTCCCCTGCTGGGGGTCGCTGCCCGTCACGGCAAGTGGCTCGATGCGCCCGGCGCCTACGTCGCGCCCCGAGAGCACGACGAAGCCCATCCCCGTGAGCCCCTCGACGCCCAGCAGGCCCGGCGAGCGGACCGTCCCGTGGCTCGCGCTGTCCACCACGAACGGCACGACGCGGCATCGGCGCGTGCCCTGGGCACCATCCTCCCACACCCCGTAAGCGCCCGTCGCCTCGCGCTGCGCGGCGAAGGCGTTGAGGTCGCGCGCGAACATCCTGTCGTGGCCGGTCGCCCGGCGCGGCGCGATGGCCACGGCGCCAGACGAGGCGTACCACGCCCCGTCGTACGGCTTCTCGGCGTCCACCGTCACACACGCGGTGAGCGGGTAGTCGAGCTGGCCGCAGAGGTCAAGCATCGGCGGCGGGCTGGCGCCGTGGAACACGAAGAGCACGTCATGGGTCTTCGCGCGGCCCGCCAGCAGGCCCTCCGTGGGACTCACCTCGGCGGGGAACAGCCCGATCGTGATGGCGCCGCCCGGGCGGACGCGCAGGGCCTTCGGATTGTTCTCCCGCAGGCGCCGCACCACCGCCACGGCGCCCCGCGTCGCGTCCGAGAGCCCCACCCCCCCGGCCGACGTGTGGCCCGTTGCGAGCTCCTTGCCCGACTTGGTCACCCGGTAATGGGTCAGCAGGCCCCTGCGGCTCGGATACTGCACCAGACGGGCCTCGTCCTCCGCCTTCATCAACTCCCCCGCGTGAGTCGTCATCAGTTTGCGGTCACCTGCGAAGACGAACCGCTGGAGCCCCCGCAGCCGCAGCGGGAGGACGACGCTCAGGTCGTTGAGCAGCAGGGGATAGGTCTCCAGCCCCCGCGAGAGCGGCATGGCCTCGCGGTTGGCCACCGTGAGCTGAAGCCGCACCCACGGCTTGCCCGCGTAGAAGTGAAGCCGCGCCACGTAGTCACACAGCGTGACGCCCCCCGGACCCTGGAGCTTGCCAGCCGCGCGCACCACCGTCCGCACCGGCCCCGCCAGCTCGACGGCCACCTCCGAGGGCCCGAGCCGCGAGCTGTATGTCGCCGGCGCCGCTGCCGCGCGAGGATACTCGACCACAACGGGATGGCCCGGCACGCGGCTCAGGTGCAGGAAAACCCCCTCACACCAGCCGTGCCCCGCCACGTTCTGCTTGCCCTCGGGGTCGAGCGAGGCGCCGACCACGCCGAGGCCCTCGCTCTCTCTCTTCGTCGCGGCGTCCAGGACGCGGAAGCCCCGGTTGCGAAACCACGCGCCGCCCAGCGCGTGGCGGCCGAGGAACACGCGGTCTGTGGCCGGGAGCTGCACCGCCGTGGCGTGGCCCGGACTCTTCGCCGTCGCAGTCTCCTCGCTCGGCACGAGCGTCAGGCCCGCCGGCTCCCGCAGGCCGGGCTGCACGATCGCCGACTCCTGCCCCTGGAGCCGCACGCTGTCCAGCAGGTTGAACCCCTTCTTGCGCACGCTCATCACCGCCGCGGCGGTGGACACGGTGACGTGGGTCTCGTCCTGCTCCACGAGCAGGGCTTTCGCCACCTGCCTGGCGCGGTGCACGCCCGTCCCATACTCGAGGGTGAAGACCGCCGGCGTCTTCGCCTTCACGCTCGCCTGGAAGTCCAGCAGCGTCCACTTCGGCCCGCCCCCCTGCGGCCAGTGGGCGAGCACGGTGACCTGGAGCGGGACCTCGGCGCCGCTCCCGTCGAGCAGCCGCAGTTCGTGGGCCGACGCGAGCGCCCCGCGGGGCCACGGCACGCCGGTCGTCACCGGCGCCGAGTCGAGATCGACCCCAGAGGCGTTCCGCACGACGAGCTGCACCCTGCCCGCCGCCGCCGACCCCGCCACGAGCAGCACGATGAGCAACGCGCTGAGAACGGTCCGCCGCGCGGCCCCCGCCGCCTGTTGCCCGCTGATGGCCCTCTTGCTGAGCATGGTCGCCATATCTCCCAATCGGCCCGCGTCCCCTCGGATGCATGGAAAGCCGCGTCGCCTGGCGCCAGCCGTCAGGGCTGCTCGGATCCCGCGCGCCGCAGCCGGCGGCACGTGATGTTCTTCAGCGCAGCGCCGCCGTGCAGCACGTCGAGCGACAGCGAGCCCCCGTGGCGCCGGTCGTCGCGCACCAGGCACAACACCACGTCGCCCAGCTCGGCCCGAAACGACGAGCCGATGGCCACGATGTGCAGATCATACCACTGTCCTGGCTCCAGCGCCACCCGCTCTCCAAACCGCGCGAGCGTCCCGCCCCCGCGGCTCCGCGCGCGACGCTCGAGCACCAACGCACAGTCCTCCCGCCGGCAGCCCACCACCAGCCCGTACCGCTCGCCGCTCCGCGCCGCGCGGAAGGACACCCGCACCACCGAATTCGCCCGCAGCGGGCGCAGCGCCAGGCGAAGCGCGAAGTCCTCGATGTCCTCGCCGTCCAGCGCAAGGCTGCCCCCGAAGTCGGTGACCAACGCCCCGTCCTCGACCCGCCAGTTGCCATGCTCGGCGCGCCAGGGCGCGACCGTCGAGCCGTTGAAGAGGCTCTGCCACGGCTGCTGCGCGAGCTGGTGCTCCTTGCGCAGCCGCAGGCGCAGGCGCTCGAGCTCATCCGCCACCCACTGCTCGCCGACCGTGGCGGCCACCCGCAGGCTCCTGGCGTGGATCGTCCGGTCGGGCGCGGCGCCCAGGGCGAGGTAGAGCAGCGGCGGGGCCTTCGGCGCGTCGTCGGTCCAGCGCACGAGGTCCTCCCCGTCGAGGGTCGCGCGGAGGCGTCGGCCGCGGAGGCCGAACGCCACCCGGCGCGGCTGGCCGACGCGGAACGCCGCTGGGGCGCGCTCCATCTCCCGCTGCTGATAGCGCAGCGCGGCCTGGAGGCCGGGCCGCTCGGGCAGCGCGAGGCCGTAGTGCGGGCGGGCGTCGGGCGCCTCGGCCAGGGTGATGCCCCAGAGGCCAGGGGGCCCCGTCGCGTCGGCGAGATCGAGGCTGATCTGCCCGTCGCCGTCGATGGGCGCGCGCCACAATGCGCGGGCGCCCGTGAGCGCCAGACACCCCTCGCGGAGCGACCAGTCCGCCCCGCGCAGCTCCCAGTCGGCCAGTTGCGCGGGATCGCTCAGGTCGTAGACGACCTCCACCCGCCGCCCGTTGCCCGTGCGGCGGCAGGCGCCGTGGAAGAGGTCGGTCACGTCGAGCGTGGCCAGGCGAATCTCGAGCGCCAGCTCGTCGAGCGAGGCGCGGCGACGCGCCCGCGAGCGGGTCTTGGCGTACTTCTCCTGATACGTCCGCAGCGCCTTGCCGGCCTGCTCCCATTGTCCGGCGGCGCGCAGCTCGCCGATGCGCGCGAAGAGCGCCTCGGCCTCCGCCTCCACCGCGTCGGCCTGCCGCCGGCCGATCAGCGCGCGGTAGCGGCTGGCATCACCCCCTGCGGCCTCGGCCTTCGCGAAGGCACGTCCCGCATCCCGCAGCCTGCCCTCAGCCAGGAGGAAAAGGCCCGCGGCGATGTGGGTCTGCGCCTCGCCCGCGGGCAGCTCCCGCAGCGCCAGGGTCAGCACCTCTTTAGTGGTCAGCTCGCGCAGCGGCTTCCGGCATGGCACGCCCGATGCCAGCACCGTGACCGCGCCGTCGGCATACTCTACGAACCGCCCGTGGATGCCGCCGACGGAGAAGCTCTCGTTCCGCTCCAGCCCCCGCGCGCCGCGCTCCGCCGCTGCCCACACCGAGGCCGCCACCGCAAGGTCCCGCGCCTCGGCCTCCAGCGCGTCCCGGACGGGCGCGAGCGCGGGATCGGAGAGGGCAGTCTTCAGTTCGGCGCGCACAGCGTCGAGCTGTCGGGCTTCGAGCATGGGTGCCCAGCGCAGGCGCAGGGCGAGGAAGGCCTCCTCGGCCGCACGCTTGGCCTCCCGCCGCGCCGCGGCCTGCTTGTCGCTCAGGACGCGGATCTCGTGCTTGGCCCGGGCCGTGAGTTTGGGAATGCCGAAGCCGACGATCTGCTCGTAGAGCGCAATCGCACCGGGGAAGTCGCCCGCCTTGGCCAGGGCGCTGGCCTGCGAGCGCATCGAGCGGTCCGTCGCCAGCGCCTGGGAGAGGATGCCGCCCCGCGCCTCGGCCACCCGGTCCATGAACTCGCGGTGGTCTGCACCGAAGGTGTCGAGCAGCTCGACGGCCTCGGCGAAGTGATGCTGCGCGGCGAGCTGCCTGGCCTGGCCGCACACGTCGCGGAACGGGCGGTCGGCCTCCTCGCGCTGGCGCATCTCCAGGCGCCGGGCCTCGTCGAGAGCGGCCTGCGCCGCTGCCGTCTTCGGGTAGCGCTTCGCGAGGGCGTGGAAGCGCGCGGCCGCGGCAGCCGGCTCGTCAGGGTGTTCCTGCGCCCATCGCCGGGCGGCTTGGAGTGCCTCGGGGGCCTGGGTCGGCGGTCTGGGGCGAGGTCCCCGGGCTGCCTGCGGCGGTCTCTGCCGCGCGGTGTACGCCTCGCGGGGCTGGGGGGTGGGACGCGCCACGACAGGCTCCTCGCTGGCGCCCGCCAGCGCGGAGTAGACGAGCCAGACGGTGATGCCGAGGAAGACGATGGCCGTGGTGGCGAAGATCGGGATGATGGGCGAGGCCCTCCTGCGCCGGCGCGCGCGGTGCAGCGCGGTGGACGTGCCCCGCGGGGCCGTGCGGGAGGCGGGCCGGCTGGCGCGGATGGGCGGGCGTCCGTTGAGCAGCCGCTGGATGTCCTCGAGCAGTTCCGTCGGCGACTGATAGCGGTCCGCCGGCCGCTTGGCCAGCATCTTGAGCAGCACGGCGCAGAAGCCGTCAGTCAGCTCCGGCACCGCGGCCTTCGGCGACGGCGGCTTCTCGAAGAGATGTTGCGTGATGATAGCCGCGGCGCTGGCGCCGGTGAACGGCGGGGAACCGACCACGGCGTGGTAGAGGGTGACCCCCAGCGAGTACAGGTCGCTGCGGGTGTCGACGCCACCCTTGCCGCGGGCCTGCTCCGGGCTCATGTAGAGCGGGGTGCCGATGGGGCCGGCGTGCTGGGTCACGGCCACGTCGGTCTGACGCTTGGCGAGCCCGAGGTCGGCGAGCTTCGCCGTGCCGGTGCGGGTGAGCAGGATGTTGTCGGGCTTGATATCCCGGTGGATGATGTTGTGCGAGTTGGCGTGCTCGAGGGCGAGGGCGACCTGTCGGGCGATCTGGAGGGCCTCAGCCTGGGAGATCCGCCCCTCGCGCAGAAGGCGCGCCTTCAGCGACTCGCCCTCCACCAGCTCCATGGCGAAGTAGTAGAGGCCGTCGGCCTCGCCGACGTCGATGCCCTGCACAATATTAGGGTGGTTCAGCCGCGCCGCCGAGCGGGCCTCCCGCAGGAAGCGCTCGATGAACGAGCGGTCCCTCGCCAGCCGGCGGGGCAGGACCTTCACGGCGACCAGGCGGTCCATGGAGAGCTGACGGGCCTTGTAGACCACGCCCATCCCCCCGCGGCCGAGCTTCTCAATGATCTTGAAGTTCCCCAGTTGCCTGCGGCGGCGAATGGGGGTCGGCGGGTCGGCTTCCTCCCTGGTCCGGCGCGGCGCCTGCGAGGCGCGGCCCTTCGCAGTGGCTCCCCCGCCCGCGGCGATGCGGTCGGCCTGCTCGCGGGTCAGGACGCCACGGTTGACGGCGATCTCCCGGGCCGACGATGTGGCGCCGAGCGCCTCCACCTGCTCGAGCGCATCGCGCACCTCGGCCGCCGCCGCCAGGTCGAGCGCACCCCGCTCGACGGCAGCTCGGAGGAATCGCAGATCCCCGTCGCTGGGCATGGAAAGAGGGCCCTTGCCTTGCCAGAGCCCAGCAAGAGGCCCGATGGACGCGCGCCGATCCGGGACCATCTCAATGTACGCCAGCCTTGCCCCGAAGTCAAAGGACCGCCTCGGGAGAAGCCCCGCTCTCCCCCGCTCAAGGCCGTGCGGTCCAGCGCCGTAACCACCTTGCTGGCAGAGCGTTAGGCGCTTACATGAACGACATCGACAACCACTTGTCGCACGCGCCCATAGAGACGCGCACAAACGACCTCCTCCCCGCACAGTCGCCACTGTCCTGCCACCCGGCCTCTCGCATCCATCCGCCTGTCATGGCAGCCTCTCTTCGCGCCCTCGCCGCCTCCTCGGCGACGATCGTGTCCACGGTCTGATGCGACAGCCCCCGGCCCCCGGCACACGCCACCAGCGTCGCCACCTCCTCGTCGCTGTTCCCCAGCACCGCCTGATGATAATTGCGGACCTAAACAGGTCCGCAATCATGCCGCGGGCCCAGCCACC
>CAZDNN010000062.1:0-18016 GCA_964506385.1 uncultured Planctomycetota bacterium | reverse complement strand
GGCAGGTAAATACATTCACCCTCTCCCACGGCGGAGCGGGATAGCATAATGGAAGCGCGTCCGCGAGCAAGCCGCGGATAGCCTCACTGTCATCCACCACCAAAACATTCATGATTTCCTCCTTCAAAAAATTTTTTATTCAATAAGAATCTTATCTCCTTTTTTAATCCCGCATTTTTCCGCCGTTCCAGCGTTGAGTTCCAACACCTTGTCGGCTAAAACATGGGGATTTATTTCTCCTTTAAATTTACAAGGAACATCCCTCGCAACTGAAACCGCATTATCATCTAAAATCCAAATAATATCAAGGGGGAATTTCATATCCCGCATACAAAAAGGGTATTCGCCTTTTTCGGAAAATTCAAAAAGCATCCCGCAGTTTTGGCATATCTTTTTTCTTTTTCCCAGCCCTAAAAACCTTTCCTCCGCGGTGTCGGCTATCGCGGGCTCGGCGGCCTCGAGTTCAAGCTCGACCCCCGCGACAACACGTACAAGCTCATCGAGTTCAACGTCCGCTTCGGGCTCTGGGACGCGCTGGGCGCGCGGTGCGGCGTGAACCTGGCGCACATGGCCTACCGCGACGCGCTCGGCCTGCCCGTCGAGCCCCGGCTCACCCACCGCACGGGCGTCAAGTGGGCCTCCTTCCAGCGCGACCTCTCGGCCTTCAAGCTCTACCGCCGCGAGCGCGGCATGACCACACTAGCCTGGCTGCGGACCCTGCTCGGCGAGACGATGTGGGCGGTCTTCGCCTGGGACGACCTCGCGCCGTTCCTCAGCACGGCGCCCGGCTACGTCTGGGACCGCCTCGCGCCGCGCCTCGGCCTGGCAAGGCGGAACGCGACGCAGTAGGAGCAAGTGGAAGAATGGGTGAGTGGATGAATGGATGGGTCCGTCTGGCAGGAGTCCCTCTTCCCACCCATCCACCCATCCATCCATCCACCCATCCACTCCCGCGGCACCCCCGGGTCAGGGAATGAGGAGATCGATGGACGTCGAGGTGATCAGCTCCGAGGCCGGTTGGGACGCGCTGGAGGCGGCGTGGGACCCGCTGGTCGAGCGCTCGGCCAGCGCCAGCGTGTTCCTCACGTGGGAGTGGCTGCGCCCGTGGTGGCGGCACTTCCGCGGCGAGGGCGACGCGCTCTACGTGCTGGCAGCCCGCGAGGGCGGCACGCTGGTCGGCCTGGCGCCGCTCTACCGTGGCACGGTGTCAGCCCACGGGCTCGGCTCGCTGAGCCGGCTGGGCTTCATCGGCGACTGCTCGGGGGATTCGGAGTATCTCGGCGTCATCGCCGAGCCGGGCCGCGAGGCCGCCGTGCTGGCCGGCGTGTTCGACCGCATCGAGGCCGACGGCTGGGACGTGGCGGAGCTGCGGCTGATGCCCACCGGCTCGCCCACCTGCCAGGGCGTCCAGCAGCTTGCGGCTGGCCGCGGCTGGCTGCTCGAGACCGAGGACGTGCCGTGCTCGTCCGTCGCGTTGCCCGACGACTGGGACAGCTATCTCAAGACCCTCCAGTCGCGGTTCCGCGGCAAGATCCGCTCGTTGCTGCGGCGCCTGCCGGAGGAGCACGACGCCGTCTTCGAGCGGTGCGAGTGCGTCGAGGAGCTGCCGGAGCGGCTGGAATCGATGGTCGCGCTCCATCAGCGCCGGTGGCGTGCCGAGGGCCTGCCGGGCGCCTTCGCCGACGGGCGCCGCCGCCGCTTCTACGACGACCTTTCGGAGCGGCTGCTGGCGCGGGGGTGGCTGCGCTTTTACTCCCTGCGGCTCGGACAGCGGTGGGTCGCCCACGAGTACAGCTTCGAGCATCTCGGCCGCGTATACTATCTTCAGCAGGGATTCGACGCCGAGTGTGGTAAACTAAGCGTGGGAATAGCCCTCAAGGCCCACGCGATCCGCGAGAGCATCGCAGGCGGCGCCCGCGAGTACGATTTCCTGGGCGGCATCGCGCCGCATAAGGAGAAGTGGGGCGCGACGCCGAAGCCATGCGCGCACGTCACCATCGCGCGCCCCGGCCTGCGGACGCGGTGGCACCTGTGGCTGCCCCGGTTCGCCGAGCGGCTGCGCGACGGCGGCCGCGCCCTGACGCCACGGCCCCTGCTCGACCTCAAGCGAGGCGTCCAGCGCCGCCTGCGCCAGCGCCGCGCCGAGCAGTTCGCCGACGAGAGCGCCGAGCCGCAGGACCATGAACAGCGAGAGGACCCCTGAGCAACAGCCATGCGCGTGACGCTGATACAACCTGAGACGGGCGGCTGCTACCCGCCACTGAGCCTGGGCTACCTGGCGGCGACGGCCGCGCGCGCCGGCCACGAGCCGCGGATCATCGACCTCCAGATCCCCGCCCAGCGCGAGCGCTGGGAGACGCTGCTCGCCGAGTCGAAGCCGGGCCTCGTGGGCTTCACGGCGCTTACCCCCAGCATCAACGACGCCGGCCGGCTCCTCCGCCGGGCCAGGGAACTCGTGCCCGACGCCCAGACCATCGTCGGCGGCTTCCACGCCACGATGGAGCCCGAGCAGACGATGCGCGACCACCCCTTCGATTTCCTCTGCATCGGCGAGGGCGAGGAGACCCTCACGGAGCTCTGCTCCCGGCTCGACGCCGGCGGGTCGCCCGAGGGCATCGCCGGCCTGGTCTGGCGGACCGCGGAGGGGACGGGCCTCGGGCCGCCGCGGGGGCGGATCGCCGACCTCGATGCGCTGCCCATGCCCCACGACTTCTACGACCTCGACTACCACGTCGCGGCAGGCAGCTTCACCTACCAGTACGGCTACCGCTGCGCGTCGATCATCTCGTCGCGGGGCTGCCCGTTCCGCTGCCGCTTCTGCTCGCTGCCGGGGAAGTACATTCAGCAGAGCGTGCCGCGGCTCGCCGACGAGGTCACCGAGGTCCTGCGGCGGGGGGCCGACGGCGTGTTCTTCCGCGACAGCACGTTCACCATCAAGCGGGAGTGGGTGCTCGACTTCTGCCGCGAGATCGGCGAGCGCGGGCTGCGGTTCCACTGGATCGCCAACGCGAGGCCGGACCGCGTGGACGCCGAGATGCTGGCGGCGATGCGACGCGCCGGCTGCTTCGCGCTATGCTATGGGGTGGAGAGCGGGCGCGACCACGTGCTCGACTACTACGGCAAGGACCACACGGTCGAGGACACGCGGCGCGCCATCGCGGCGACCCAGGCGGCGGGGATCCGCGTGATCGCCTATTTCATGCTCGGCGCGCCCATCGAGACGCGGGCCGACATTGAAGCCAGCGTTGCACTCGCCCGCGAGCTGGGTGCCGAGCGGACCATCTGGAAGATCTTCGCGCCCCTCCCCGGCTGCGCCATATACGAGGAGCTGCGCGAGCAGGGCGTGCCGCTGAGTTTCGATAGCATCCGCACGAACAAGGCCTCCTTCCCGCTCGCGGACATGACGGAGGCGGAGATCGAGGCGCGGTTCCAGCAGCTCGCCCGTGAGTTCGCCTACGCCCGCGACAGCCGCGCCCGCATCTTCCTGCGCGAGCTGCGGCGGGTGCGGACGCCCGGCGACGCCTGGCGGCTCGGCCGCCGCGTGGTCCGGAGCCTGGTCGGGTCGGGAGGAGAGGAGTAAAGGAGGCAAGAGCCGAGCTCGCCATACGCAACTCCCCATCGACGGGATGATCCCATCGTTGGGCGCGCTGGTTGCTTTCCTGCGGCACGGCCCCTTCGCCGGGCGAATAGAAAAGCCCGCCAAGGCGGTTTTTCCATTCGTTGTATGCCGAACTCGGCTCTTGCCAGACCGAGGGGTTCGATGGGACAGCGCTGGAGCCGACAGCTCGTGGTGACGGTGGCCGTCGAGGCGGACGATCCCGCCGTCGTTGGGCGGACGGGCTCGTACGGCGCGCTGGGCGGCCTCGAGCGGTTCCACGCGCTGTGCCGCCGCTTCGGCGTGCGGCCCACATACCTGCTCGCGTGGTCCGCCGCGGGCGAGCCGCGCTGCGTCGAGTTGCTGCGGGCGTGGGCCGACGAGGCCGAGGCAGGCGCGCACCTCCACCCAGAGGAGGTGCCGCCCATCGCCGACGCCGAGCGCGACTGCCATACCCTGCGGCCCCGAGACGTCGAGCCGGCGAGGCTGAAGGAGAAGGTCGCGAACCTCGTCGAGCGGGTGGCCGAGGCCCTCGGGCGGCGGCCGACGTCGTACCGCGCCGGCTTCCTCGACCTGACGCCGCCGCAGGTGGAGGCCCTGGCCGAGGCGGGCATCGAGGCCGATTCGAGCCTCGGCCCGCTCGAGAAGACACGCGAGGGCTATCCGTACGTGCACGCGCCGATGAAGCCCTATCCGCTCGACGGCAATGACGTCTGTCGCGCCGGCAGCAGCGGGGTCATCGAGGTGCCGGTGACGAGCGTATTCAGCCGCGACGTGCCGCGGCGATGGCACGGCGCGTACCTGCGGCTGCCAGGCCGCGTGCGCGGCGCGCTGAAGCGGCTGGGCGGCACCGAGCTGCTGCGGTTCCGGCCCGTCTCGGCGTCGGCGGATGAGCTGATCGCGGTGTGCCGGCGGACCGAGCGGCTGGGCGTGCCAGCCGTCCTGTCGATCCACTCGAACGAGCTGGCGGCGGGCACGAGCGCGGCGGTGAGGACCGAGGCCGAGAGCGCGGGCTACTTCGAGCGGCTCGAATGCCTGTTCGCCCACTGCCAGGAGGCCGGCTGGGCGAGCCGCACCCTGACCGAGGTGGCGCGAGACCTGCGCGCTGGGAAGGATGTTGTGTGATGGGGCCGGCGAGCCACTTCCTGTTCGGCGCGCTGTGTGGGGCGGGCGTCGCCTGCGTGGCGCTGCTCTGGCGTCGCCGCTGGGCGGCGTACGCGCCGCCCTTCATCCTGGCGTGCGGTTTCTGGGGCGAGCTGCCTCATCTGCTGGGCTTCGGGCGGACGACCCACTGGCTGAGCAACGTCTGCTTCGGCTACGGCTGGCTGCACCCGGCGTTCGGCGTCGGCGAGGCCGCCGCGTTCGCATGGTTCGTGGTCATTGCGAGCGTGTTGCTGCTGGGCTACGTGGTGTTCCTGACGCGCTTCGTGTGGATGGTGGACACGGTGCGGTGGGAGCAGGGCGCGTGGCGGGGGAAGCGGCGCCGGCCGAAGCGGCGCTCGCAGAGTGAGCGGACGGACGAGGAGTAGCGTCGGCATGGCGACGCCAGCGGTACATTTCGCGGTCGGCATGGCGGCCTCGGCGCTGGTCGTGGGCGCGGTGGGGACGGTGCGCCGTCGGTGGCTGATCGCCCTGCCGGTGGTGATGACGGTATGCGGGGCGCTGGCGCTGGTGCCGGACTTCCTGGCGGCGGGCGTCGAGTACATGCCGACGGTCGGCTCGCGGGCGTGGTCGCATTCGGTGTGGATGAACGTCTTCTTCCTGCATCCGGTGCTCGACGGGGTGGGGTGGCTGGAGACGTCGGAGGCGGCGTCGCTCGGCTTCCAGGCCGTGGCGCTGCTCTACCTTGCGGTGGCGTGCGGCTATGCGGCCTACATCCGCTGGGGCATTCCCCGGGTGGCGGAGGCGCCCGAGGTGCTGGAGCGGCTGCGGGCGAAGGCGGCGGTGTACCGGCCTGTGGCGTCGCTGGTGGGGATCGTGCCGCTGCTGCTGCTCGGCGGCGCGGCGGGCTGGCTGACGCGCTCGGCGCGGGCGCCGGAGCCCATGGCGGAGCGTCTGGCTCTGGCGCGCTGGAGCCGGCTCGTGCACCGCAGGATGCGGCTGAGCCCTGGCGAGCGCCTCGGGCTGGTGAGCGCGGCGCCGTGGGAGGAGGGGGAGTGGCTGGTGGGCGACCTGGGCGCGCACTCGACGTTCAGCGGCGGCGCCGCGTCGCTGACGGACGTGGTGGAGCGGGCGCAGGCGCAGCGCTGCCAGTTCGTCGTGCTGGCGGACGGGGCGGGGCTGACGTCGGCGGCGCGGGAGGCGGAGCACGCTGCGGCGCTGGCGGCGGCGCGCGCGAAGTTCCGCGACATCGCGGTCCTCGGGGGCCTGGCGTGGGACGGGGGCGGGTCGGTGCTGGTGGCGCCGCAGGCGGAGGAGAGTGCGCTGCTGGCGGGCCTGCGCGGGCGGCTCGTCGGCGGGCATGCCGGGCCGCCGCGCGAGGCGCTGCGCTGGCTGGAGGGCCGCAGCCGCCCGTGCGCATCGGCGCCGGTCGCGCTGGCCTGGTCGGCGGGGGAGGGGAAGCCGACGTGGGACGAGATGGTCGGGTGGCTGCGGACGAGCGAGGCCTTCGTGGGGATCCTCGGCCTGCCTGTGGCGGAGCGGGGCGCGACGCGGGGCCGGTGGGACCCCCGGGTGGCGCAGGTGGGGGGGACGTGGGACGAGTTGCTGGACCGCGGCTTCCAGGTCTGGGGCGCGGCGGCGGCCTCGGGCTTCCGCGACCCCGCCGCGGAGCACTGGCCGGGCGAGCACGTGCGGACCCACGTGTGGTGCCGCGGGCGGCGGCCGGCCGACGTGCTCGAGGGCCTGCGGTCCGGGTGCTTCTGGGCCGATGAGGCGGGGATCGTCAAGGCCCTGCGGTTCGAGCTGCTGGCGCCGCATCTCGAGCGCCCCGCGGGGATGGGGGAGGTGGCGTGGGTGGCGCCGGGGGCGGAGACAAGCGTCGAGCTGACGCTGGAGCTGCCGGCGACGGACCTGACAGGCCACGAGGGCCGTGTGGACGAGGTGGAGCTGGTCTCGAACTTCTCGGGCGAGCCGGAGGTCATCCAGCGGTTCCGCGCCGTGCAGTCGGGCCGGCTGCTGCGGCTGGCGCTGCCGCCGGCGGCGGATCGCAACGGCGGGGTGGGCTTCTACGTGCGGGCGCGGGGGGTGCGGCGCCTGGCGGGGGGGGCCGAGCACTGGTTCTACACGAACCCGATCCGGGTGCTGGTGCACGCCGGGAGGCCGCCGCCGCGTGCGGAGGGGCCGGCCGTGGTGAAGCCATCGCCGAGGCCCTCGACGGCGACGCCGCCGAAGCCGAAGCCACGGACGCCGCTGGTACCGAAGCCTGGGCACGAGGTGAAGCCGGACACGGCGACGCCGCTCGTCGCGCGGGTCGATCCGCTCGACAAGATCGGCCTGCCGCGCAGCATCCACGTGGTGCAGATGGAGACGTTCGGCAAGAAGCCCGGCCGGCACTGGCGGGGCGAGTGGACGACGAACGTGGCGCAGCGCGGTGCTGCCATCGGCGACGACGGTCTCGGGGTGAGCGTCGTTCGGCAGGTGGCGGTGGGGGAGGCGACGCGCCTGTTCTTCCGCTGCTACGCCAAGGGTTGCGGGCGGCTGACGGTGCTGCTGCACACGACGCAGAGCGGGAAGCCGTACGAGCGCGTCTTCGAGCTCGAGGAGTCGAAGTGGCAGGCCTTCGACCTGTCGCTGCGGGATGACTTCCATCCGCCGCTTGGCGCGCCGGCGCGGCTCGGCCCGGCGGACCCTGTGTTGAAAACGGAGGGCGACCAGATCCGTGGCATCGAGTGGAAGGGTGAGGGTCTGACGCCGACGGCGCGCTTCTACATCGGCGACTTTGTGGTCTACGAGCTGACGATGTCGGCGCGGGCCGACTTCGCCCGCCGCCGGGTGGGGGAGCCTGGCCCGAAGACGGCGGCGCGCCGTGAGGGCACGCTCGAGCAGGCGCTGGCGGAGGCCGCGGCGCTCGGCAAGCCGTCGCAGGCCTGGCAGGCGCGCGCCGACGCCGTCGAGGCGCGGCTGGCCGCCTGCCGCCGGAAGCTCTACCAGGGCTCCAAGCTCGCCGTCTTCCTCGAGCTGGGCGCCGTGGAGCAGGAGCTCGACGAGCTGGCCGATGAGATTCGGCTGCTCGGCCTCCAGGCCAGGATGACGCGGGCCTTCGGCATCGAGGACCCGGCCTACGTCGTGGGCGTGACGGGGGCGACGGAGCGGGTCTCGGCGCGGAACCCCGCGCTCGCCTTCGACGGCCCGGTTGCCCACCGCTACGCGCTCTACGCCGCGGCGGGCGAGGCCGAGAGCTTCCAACTCGTGGTTCACGCCCTGTGGGAGCCGCTGCGCGCGGTGGACGTGACGTGGAGCGGCTTCGAGGCCGTGGGCGGCGCCCGCGCGGGCCTGCCGCCCGGGGCGGTCGCGGCGGCCGTGAGCACCGAGCTCTGGGTCCACCCCCGCGCCGACCTCCCGCGGTCGCGCACAGGGTGGATGCCCGACCCCCTCGGCCCGTTCCTCCCCTTTGACGTCGAGGCCGGCTCGCTGCGGTCCGTCGTGCTCACCGTCCGCGTCCCGCCCGACCTGCCGCCTGGGGACTACAAGGCCACCGTCACGGTGCGGCCGCTGGGCAAGCCGGCGGTGAGCGTGGCGGTGAGCCTGCGGCGGTGGGACTTCGCGCTGGCGGACAGCCACCTCCCCGTGATCGGCCCGATCGACGAGCGTGCGATCGTGGACGAGTATGGGCTCGAGCGAGGGGTGCCGCAGGACCGCCGCCGGGCGCTCTACGACCTGCTGCTGCGCCACCGCGTGAGCCCTGTGCCGCTGCTGGTCACCGACGAGGCGGCGAGCGTGGCGGACCTGCTCTATTGCTTCGAGCGCGGGATGGCGCTGGGGGTGGTGCACCGGGCAGGGACCCCTCGTGCGCTGGCTGGGCCGGCCATCGAGCGGGCGGCGGGGTACGCCAGCAAGGTTCGCGAGGCGGGGTGGGGGGACGGCTGCGCGGTGTTCCTGCCGCTGCTTCGCGAGGCGCGGGACCGCGGGGAGTTCGCCCGCGAGTCGACGGCCTTCCGCGGGCGCTACCCGGCTCTCCAGCTCATCGCAGGCGGGCACGGCGCGCCGCCGGCGGGGACTGCGGCGGACTACTGGCGCCGGCCCCTCGGCATCGAGGCGCTGCGGCGGCCCTCCGCGGAGGCCGTGGCGGTGCGCCGGACCCGCACGACCCGCCTGGAGGCGTGGGAGCTGGGCAACGCCTCGCCCGACTACCCAGACGCAAACCTGACCCTCTCGAACCGCCTGGCCGAGAGCCGCGTCCTGCCGTGGCTGGCGTGGCGCCACGGGGTCCGCGCCCTGGTGCTCGACAGCGTGAATGCCTGGCGCGGCGGGGAGCGGGGCCGCGGGGTGCTCGTCTACCCTGGCCCCGCGGGCGAGCTCTTCGGCTCGCTGCGGCTGGTGGCGCTGCGGGACGGGGTGGAGGACTACGAGTACCTGTGGCTGCTGTGGGACCGCGCGCGGCGGCTGCGGGAGCGGGCGCCCCAGCGCAATCTCGGCCTGCTGGCCGCCGTTGACGAGACGGCGGCCGAGGTGGACCGGCGCCTCGGCACCATGGCGCACCCGACGGGCGACGCCGCGGCCCTCGCCGCGCTCCGCCTGCGCATCGCCCGCCTCCTCGAGCGGCTCGAGGCCGCCTGGTGGGAGGAGGTGGACTCCGCGGACGACCTGCCGAAGCCGCCCCCGCGCCTGGCCGCCAGGGCGGGGGACGAGCGGGTCAGCCTGTCGTGGCAGAGGAGCCCGGAGGACGAGGTCGCCGCCTACCACGTCTACAGGAGCACGGACCCGAAGATCGGCTTCGCCCGGATCACCGCGTTGCCCGTCGAGGCGCTGGCCTTCGAGGACACGGCGGTCCGCAACGACGAGACCTACTACTACTTCGTCCGCTCGTGCATCGAGGACGCCCAGGGCCCGCGCAGCCAGGTGGCCGACGCAACGCCCAAGCCGACGCCAAAGGTCGTCTGGGGCACCATGGCCGACCTGACCCGCAACAGCACCGGCCCCTATCGCGTAGTGGTGAACCTCGCGGGCCCCGGCGTCGGCGGCGTGCTGCCGCTGGTGCGGCCCCAGATCGACTACTGCCTGTCGGACGGCGCGTACGACGGCTTCGAGGAGATGACCCGAAGCGCCGACCGCACGTGGACCTTCGACGTGCCCGACCTCGGCTGGGCGCGTCAGGGCGGCAAGACGCTGCGCGTGACCGTGCGTCTCGTGGACCGCCGCAGCCGCCTCGTAACCCCCGCCGTCGAGCACACCGAGCGCATCGATGCCGGCGGCGATGCCCCGACCCCCTGAGCAGGAGGCCGACCCATGCGACGACGACTCATCCTGGCCGCCGCACTCGCCGCCGCGCTGCCCGCCGCAGCCGGCGAGGGCACACGTCCCTTCGGCAAGCTGCCCGACATCGTCGAGCGCGTCCGCCTCTGCGTCGGCGCCGTCGGCACCTACAACCCAGCGAACAAGCCGCCGATGGAGTTCTCCGCCTCCGGGTTCTTCATCGACAAGGCCGGCTACTTCATCACCGCCAATCACGCCATCGAGAACATCACGAAGCGCCGCCGCGCCGCCGACCTCCGCGTCTTCCTCCCAGCGGACAAGACCCGCACCGGCCGCCCCGCCACCATCGTGGCCCGGGAGCCGAAGTACGACCTCGCGCTCCTCAAGGTCGAGGGCTCCATCTTCAACGCACTCGAGGTCGGCGACTCGACGAAGGTCCGCGAGGGGCAGACCATCGCCCTGTGCGGATTCCCCTTCGGCTTTCTCCTCGGCTTGCACCCCTCGACCAGCGCTGGTATCATCTCCAGCGTCAGCCCCGTCGCCATCCCCGCGATCAACACCATGCTGCTCGACCCCGCGACCCGCGAGGCGCTCCGCAATCCCTTCGACGTCTTCCAGCTCGACGCCACCGCCTATCCGGGCCACAGCGGCGGCCCGCTGTTCGACCCCGACACAGGCCAGGTCCTCGGCGTCGTCAACAGCGCGTTCATCCGACGCACCAAGGAGAAGGTCATCTCCAGCGGAATCAGCTACGCGATCCCCATCCATCACGCCACGCGCCTGGTGGACACCGCCAAGCAGGCCTCCGCCCCGCCCAAAGGCGGGGAGAAAGAGGGGAGCAAGAAGGACCGGTGAACCGACTAGCAAGGGTGAGGATCGCCTCTTCCAATCGTCCTCGTCCTCGTCGTCGTCGTCCTCGATTGCGCTTTCGGGGAAGGAATCTCGACCCCTGTCCCGGAAGCCGATCCGACGACGGGTCCCTTTGGAGTGCGGCGGCTCGCCGCCGCGGGGGCTTCCTACCGGCAGAATCGAGGACGAGGACGACGACGAGGACGATTCGGAGAGGCCGAAGACGGGCATGAGCGTGCAGAATGCCATGACGTGTGACGTCGAGGACTACTACCAGGTGGAGAACCTGGCGGGCCTCGTTGCGCGCGAGGACTGGCCGGCGATGGACTCGCGGCTCGCGGCCAACACGGATCGCGTGCTCGAGCTCTTCGCCGACGCGGGGGTCCGCGCCACGTTCTTCGTCCTCGGCTGGTGTGCGGAGCGGGAGCCCGAGGTGGTCCGCCGCGTGGCGGAGGCAGGCCACGAGGTCGCCTCCCACGGCTACGCCCACAGGATGATCGCGGAGCAGACGCCCGAGGAGTTCCGCGCCGACGTCCGCCGGGCCAAGGCCCTGCTCGAGGACATCGTGGGCCAGCCGGTCGCGGGCTACCGCGCGCCGACGTTCTCCATCACCGAGCGGACCCGCTGGGCCGCCGGCGTGCTCGCCGAGGAGGGCTATCGCTACGACTCGAGCATCTTCCCGATCCGCCACGACCGCTACGGCATCCCCACCGCGCCCCGCTTCCTCCACGCGCTGGAGAGCGCGAACGGGCACCAGCTCGTCGAGCTCCCGCCCACCACGGTCCGCCTGCTCGGGGCGAACCTGCCGGTGGCGGGCGGCGGCTACCTGCGGCTGCTGCCCGTGCGGCTCGTCGCCGCGGCCCTGCGGCGGGTGAATCGCGAGGGGCATCCCGCGGTGGTCTACTTTCATCCCTGGGAGCTCGATCCCGAGCAGCCCAGATTCCCGGTGCGCGGGCTGCGGCGCTTCCGCCACTACGTGGGCCTGGCCCGCACGGCGGGCAAGCTGCGGCATCTGCTGCGCACCCTCGAGTTCACCACGGCCGGCGCCGTCGTGGAGCGCTGGCTGGCCGAGCGCCGCCAGGGGAGCGGCGCCGCGTCCTCCGGCTCTGGAGGGACTGGCTGATGTACACGTTTCTGGACGTGCTGTGCCTGGTCGTCCTGGGCGGCTTCGCCTACGTGATGGCCAAGCGGAAGAACCGCGACGAGGTGGGCTGGGCCATCGTCGCGGCGGTGGCCTTTTACCTGGTTGGCATGGCCGCCGAGCAGCTCCTGGCGAAGCGCCTGGGGCTGGTGACCGAGGGCGCAATCAAGGGCCTGGCGTACGGCGCCGGCATCGGCGCGGGGATAGTCGTGAACATCGTGCTGCTGCTCAAGCCGCCGCTCGATCTGCCCATCAAGGGCAAGGACAAGGGATCAGGCGAGGGCGGGGAGCCGCCGGCCGGGGAGGGCGAGGCTCCTGCCGAACCGGGCCAGGGGGAGGGCGAGGCTCCCTCTGGGGAGGACGAGGCTCCCGCCGAGCCGCCGCAAGGGGAGGGCGAGGCTCCTGCGGAGCCGCCCGCCGACAAGGAGATGGCGTCGGCCGAGGCGCCCGAGCCCATCCCCGCCTCGGAGCTGACGCCCGAGGCGCTGGGCCGGCGCTTCTGGCCCGTGTTGATCCCCCTGGCGCTCTTCGTCCTGGCCATGGTGCCTGCGTTGGGGAGGGCCGTCTTCGGCCCCGTTCCGGACAATCCTGCGGACGACCCGCGGTTCTTCCTGCTGGTGCCGGTGATCGGGGTGTTCTTCTGGCGCATACGGGGGCGTCCGCTGGAGGGCCTGCTCGCCGGGCTCTTCACGCTCGCGTACGTGCCGGCCATCGCGTGGATGCAGTGGCGGTGGGGCCGGGGGAGCTCTTACTACTCCCACGGCTACCTCATCCCGCTGGTCGTGGGGTGGCTGATCTGGCTGAACCGGCATCGGCTGGCGAAGCTGCGCGTGCGCGACGACATGCGGTTCCTGGGCCTGGCGGTCCTGGGCGTCGGGCTCCTGGTGCTGCTGGCGGGGACGTTCATGCGGACCTACTCGGTGCAGGGGGTGAGCTTCGTGATCGTGCTGGGGGGGGCGGTGTGCTTCCTGTTCGGTGGGGCGGTGGCCAGGGCGCTGTGGTTCCCGCTGGCGTTCGTCATCACGATGATCCCGATGCCGATGCACCTGGTGGAGCGGATCACGTTCAAGCTCAAGATGTTTGCGGCGGCGGGTGCGGTGTGGGTCGTTGATGCGCTGCGGGCGATCGGCATCCACTCGTATCTGGTGGTGCAGGACGGGAGCTACATCAAGTGGGAGGCGAGCGAGAACCTGCTGGCCCGGCTGCCGGCGATGGTGGCCGAGAAGCAGGCCTATGTGGCGAGCCTGATCGCCGACGGCCTGCCGCCGGAGTCGGGGGTGGTGGCGGACGTGGGGAAGAACATCCACGAGATGGAGCGGATCCTGGCGTCGGGGATGGATGAGATCATTATCGGTGACGTGTGCAGCGGGCTGCGGTCGCTGATCGCGCTCCTGGCGTTCGGCGCGCTCTTCGCCTACCTGTCGAAGATGTCTCTGCCGAAGCGTCTGCTGCTGTTCGCGGCGGCCGTGCCGATCTCGGTGCTGGCGAACATGTGGCGGATCGTCACCCTGGCGTTCGTCGCCTGCCGGTTCAGCTCGCTGTCCACCCATGGGTTCGTCCACGACGTCACGGGCTACGGGATCTTCGCTGTGGCATTCGTCCTGTTCTTCAGCTTCGAGCGGCTGCTGCGCAGGATTGGCCCGGAGGATGGCGACGCGACCGAGCTGGCGTGAGAGAGAGGGGGTGGACTCAGGGCTCGGGTGAGGCCTGCTGCCCCGCGGCAGGGCTGACCCGACTCCTGCCCTCCCGACCCGGCTGAGGAGCCCTATCGTGAGCACCTACCGCAATCGCTGCCTGGTCGCCATCGTGGCCCTGGCGGTGGCGGCGCCCCTGGCCCTGTTCCTCCAGTTCGACGTTCCAGAGCCATCGACCGCGGATGTCCTGAAGGAGATACCGACCGAGCTTGGGCCGTGGACGATGGTCAGCGAGCGGGGCCCGAGCGAAGAGGAGCGGCAGATCCTCGAGACGGACGCCATCCTGACTCGCACCTACACGCGGGGTGAGCCGCCGCAGTGCGACCTGTCGGTCGTCTTCGCGCGGGACAATCGCCGCGTGGCGCACCCACCGGAGATCTGCTACAAGGGATCGGGCTGGATGGTCGAGAAGCGCGACGTCATCGAATTCCCTGTCGAGGGCCGGCCCTTCCGGGCCAACCGCCTGCTCCTGCTCCGCGGCAACGCGCGCCTGCTGGTCCTCTACTGGTACCGCGCCGGCGAGACGTCCACCGCGAACTACCTTGCCATGCAGTGGCAGATCATCAAGTCCCACCTGGTCCGCCGCGGCAGCTCGAGCGCCCTGTGTCGAGTCTCCGCGATATCCGCCGCTCCGGAGAACGACGAGGACGTGGTTGCCACCCTTCGAGAGTTCGCGGGCGTGGCCATCCCCGCGGTCAACCAGGTCGTCCATTGACCTTCCGGCCTCCCCTTTCGGGGCGGCGCGCCGGCCGCCGGGATGTTGGCGATTGGAAACATGACGTTGCGGAAACTAAACATGGCGGTAACCATAGACCCTGTCGCGACTTAAGGTAGGTTTATCGCTCGCTACCGTCCAGCGATGTTGACAACGGACAACATCCCCCCAAGATATGGGTTCCGGGCGCGCGGAGAGCCACTGATGTTGTGTCGGCGTAAGCAATGGCAGGATAAAGACTTCTGGATAATCCGGATCGCTGCTCAAAGCGGGGCCGGCCCGGCATGATTATTGCTTCGCGCTGAACACAGGCGACGAGAGGTCTCCGATGGGGAGGCCCCCCGCCTCGGCCTCCGGCCCCCGCAGGTGACAAGCCGATGCGTCCCGCCACCGAAAGACGCAGGCACAGGCGCCTCGACCTCTCGGTCCCGGTCCTGTTCACCGTCCAGTCCAAGACGGGGACCGGCATCACCCGCACAGGCGTCACCAAGGACGTCAGCCCCGGCGGCCTCTACTTCCGCACCGACTCGGCGCAAGACATTGGGTCGCAGCAGGAGCTGACCGTCAAGCTCGTCATCCCCCGCGGCTCGGACCCGGCTGAGACCACGGTCTCGCTCTCCGGCGAGGCCCGCGTCGTGCGCACCGAGCGCCTTGCCCCGGCGCCCGGCAGCGACCGTACCGCGCGTTGGGGCGTCGCCGCCCAGTTCACGGGCCGGCCCAGCGTCGATCTCTCCACCATCAATAGCCTCTTCGCCCAGCGCTAGCCAACGGCTTGTTGACGTTCGTCAACATGCCCTCCCACCATCCCACCGCCTCTTGGCGGGGCCGTCCGCTGGAGTGTCCAGATGTTGACGAGCCGTCCGGGATTGTTGACGATCGTCAACACGAGCCCATGTCCTTGCCGCGCAGCCACTTGCGTCCCGAAATCCAGGAAAGCAGACAGATCGATGTTGACGATCGAACACATGCGCCCGACAGCCTGCCAGATTGGCAGTGCCCAGGGGGCGCGCCGTCTCGCGCCGCCGCACCGTAAGTCATTGCACGCCACGGGGTTAGGGCGAGGGGCGCCGGGGCCGAGATATTTGACTCCCAGGCGACCCGGCGGCACGAGAGTTGCATGTACAAGCCCACCGGTTAGGGCGACAGCAGGTGACAAGCACGCAGAGAGGCTGACGTTCGATGCCAGAGCCTGCGACGATTCTCGTCCTCGGAAGCGGTGCGGGAGCCCTCTACCTGAGGTTCTTCCGCAAGCGCTACGCCGAGTTCAAGCGGGCCATTGACATCCTCTTCGCGCTCCCCGGCCTCGTCATCGCCATCCCCATCGTCGCCGTCCTGGCCGTGCTCGTGAAGCTCACGTCCAAGGGGCCGGCCTTCTATGTCCAGGAGCGGGTGGGCCGCAACGGCCACGTCTTCAAGATTGTGAAGCTCCGGACGATGGTGGCCGACGCCGAAGCACGGACAGGCCCCGTGTGGGCATCGGCGAACGACCCGCGGGAGACCCGCCTCGGCAGCATCCTGCGCCGAACCCACCTCGACGAGCTGCCCCAGCTCTGGAACGTCTTGAAGGGCGACATGAGCCTCATCGGCCCCCGGCCCGAGCGGCCCGTCTTCGTCGAGAAGTTCAAGCGGGAGATCCCCAACTACACCGACCGCCTCGCCGTCAGGCCCGGGATCACAGGCTGGGCGCAGGTCAACCACGTCTACGACCAAACCGTCGAAGACGTCCGCCGAAAGGTCGAGTTCGACTGCGAGTACATCCGCCAGATGGGCTGGGGCATTGACCTGCGAATCATGTGGGCCACCGCCCTCCGCATGCTCGGACGCAAGGGCGGACCCGCAGCATCGCGGACATAGGTCTAGGCTCACTGGCAGGTTACGGCAGCGGCTGTCCGCTGCCGTTCGTCATGAGGCCCCCGTCTCCAGCGCCTTCATCGCCGCCAGCTCGCGGGGCAGGTGGCTCTCCCACGGCTCCCAGTTGATCCACTCCCCGCTCAGATACCCCTCGAAGCCGATGCCAGCCAGCAGCTCGATGGCCCGCCCATGATCCACGAAGCCCTCGCCGATGGGACACAGCCCGCCGCCCTCAGCCTTCGGCTTGCCGTCGTGGACGTGGCAGTGGCGGATGTGGGGCTCGAGCGCCGCGAATGCCTCGTCGATGGCCATCCCCGCGCGATAGGGGTGCATGACATCCCAGTTCACCCGGATGCTGGGCTCGCCCACGCAGTCGATCGCGGTCCGTAAGTCGTTGGCATCACACCAGCTATCGTGAGTCTCCACACACAGCGTCACCCCCGCGTCGGCCGCGTGGGGCGCCAGCTCGGCCAGGCAGTCGGCGACGAGCGCCGTCGCCCCCTCGCGGCTCATCCCCTCCGGAATCGAGCCGCCGAACACCCGCATGCACGGCGCCCCCACGTCACGTGCCAGATCGATATGCGCGCGGGACGTCTCGAGCATCGCCGCCCGCTCCGCCGCGTCGGGGATGACGTAACGGCAAGAGGTCGCGAGACATGCGACTGCGATGCCCGCCTCATCCGCCTGCTGTCGGACGGCGGCGCGCTGGGCGGCCGAGGCCGTCGTCTCGATCCCATGGGCGTGGTCGGCCTGCGCCCGCGGCTCCACACCGTCGTAGCCGAAGCGCGCGGCCACCTCCAGCACCTGCCCCCACGCCAGCTCCGGGCACGAGAAGGTCATGAAGCTGTACCGCATCCGGCGCTCCTTCCTCGAAATCACCTCGCGACATCCGCCGCCGCGATGATAGACCATCACCCCCCACGAGTCAACGGCCCCGCGCACCCTTCATTTCTGGACACGCCCCTTCACTTTTGGACACGCGATCCGCCCCCATCCCGGCCCGCTCCCGCCCCTCGCTAAAGGTCCCTTTTGCGACATCCAGGGGTCCCTTTTTCGCCATCGGGGTGGAGCCGAGCCCGATGGTGCACTGGCTTCTGCTCCCAGCTCGTTCTCGTCGTCGTCGTCCTCGTCCTCGACTCAGCTCCCGGCGACCCCGCAGACACCACGCGAAGCGCCACGGGCGCCCGTTTTCCGTGCACCTCGCGAGAATGGCCCGGCGCTGCCGGCGCTTCGCGGCGGCGGCAGGGCGGGTTGCCGGCCCCATGCCTGCCCCGTCCGCGACGGAGTTTTGAGATAGTTTCTAAGGACGGGACCCCAGGACTTGACATCGGCCTCTTCGCCCCGCTCGCCCTTGACATTCCGGCGGCGGGTTGCAGAATGGGGGCCGACGGGGGCGCCGGTCCCCCGCAGCCCGACAGGAGGACCGACGGTGGCGACCCATCCGCTCGAAGCGTACCTCAAGCACATGCTCCGCATCCACGCCGGCGGCGAAGGCCCGACGAGACGTCGTACTACCCTGCCATCGCGGCCCTCTTCAACGAGGCCGGCAGCGGCCGCAAGCCCAAGGTCCGCTGCGTCCTCGGTGAACGGGGTGCTAGCAAGCGAGTCCGGCATTGACAGGGAACGTGTCGGCTGGTATAGATAACCCCCAGCCAGGACGATCGGCCCCGAGAACGGTGTCCGTGCAACCCCAGGAGGCCGACCGCTGATCACCCCGCACCAGGAACACGCGCTTGCCCTGATCGAGGAGGGGATGGACCGCGTCGGGTACGGCCCCGGCCTCCGGCGCCGGGACTACCCCTACGCGGACTTCTTTG
>CAZDNN010000061.1:0-18021 GCA_964506385.1 uncultured Planctomycetota bacterium | reverse complement strand
CCGAGCAGCTCGAAGGCGTGAGCCTGCGGCCCCTCCTCGCGAACCCGAAGGCGAAGAGGGACCGCCCCGCACTCACCACCCACGGCCGCAACAACCACACCATCCGCTCCGAGCGCTGGCGCTACATCCGCTACAGCGACGGCACCGAGGAGCTCTACGACCGCGACAAGGACCCCATGGAGTGGACCAATCTCGCGGCCAAGCCCGAGCTCGCCGGCGTCAAGAAGAAGCTCGCCGCCTGGCTCCCCAAGACCAACGTGCCCGACGCCCCGCGCGACAAGGGCAAACGCAAGAGGCCCGCCAAGGGCAAGAAGAGGACGGCGGCCGCGCACCCCCTCCGCCGCCGCGACGTGGGCCCGCCCGAGCCCATCCGCTCGTGGCTCGGGGCCTGACAACACGACACCGTCTCCCATCGGGAGAGGGCCGGGGTGAGGGGCCTGAGGCTCGCGGCCTCCCGATTCGGGTGGCTGCCCCCGCCCGCCCCTCACCCTAATCCTCTCCCGTGGGGAGAGGGAAACCGGTCTCGGCAGTCTGGAGCCGCGTCAAGGAGCACACCCCGTCGCGGTGATCGGCTCGGCAGGAGCCTCGCCCTCCCAACACCGACCCCCAGGATCTGCACGCACCCCTGGCGAGCATACACAGCAAAGGAGCTCGAGATGACGAGGTGGATGCTGGCGTTGACGGGTCTCGTCGCCTTCGGGTGGGCCGCGGCCGGTGAGCCGCCCGGCGCCGGTCAGGCCAGACAGGCCGCCCAGCGGATGTTCCAGCGCCAGGACAAGAACGGCGACGGGAAGCTCACCCGCGACGAGTTCCCCCCGCGTGCCGGTCAGATCTTCAACCGCATCGACGCCAACAAGGACGGAGTCGTGACGATGGAGGAAGACGTCGCCTTCCGCGTCGCCCGCCAGCAGCGCGGCGGCCGGCGCCGCCCGCAGCCCCCGGCGCCCGACCACGCCAACGTGCGCTACGGCCCCCACGAGCGCAACGTCCTCGACCTCTGGCTCGCCAAGAGCGAGACCCCGACCCCATTCGTCATCTACTACCACGGCGGCGGCTTCCGAGGTGGCGACAAGCGCACCATCAACATCCAGTTGCTCAGCAAGCTCCGCGAGGCCGGCGTCTCCGTCGCCGCGGCCAACTACCGCCTCACCAACGTCGCGCCCTTCCCCGCCCAGATGCTCGACTCCGCCCGAGCCCTCCAGTTCCTCCGCCACCACGCGAAGGACTACAATCTCGACCCCAAGCGTGTCGGCGCCACCGGCGGCTCGGCCGGCGCCGGCATCTCGCAGTGGCTCGCCTTCCACGACGACCTCGCCGACCCGAAGGCCGAGGACCCCATACTCCGCGAATCGACCCGCATCTCCTGCGCCGTCGTCTACGCCGCCCAGACCTCCTACGACCCGCGCTTCATCCAGAAGCTCTTCAACACCGACCAGGTGGACGCCGCCCTCATCCCCTTCTTCGGGATGAAGGATGCGGGCGACGTGGCCGACCCGAAGTTCCATCCCCTCTTCCGCGAGGCCTCGATGATCGACCACGCCACCGCCGACGACCCGCCCATCATGCTCTTCTACCCCCAGCCCAACAAGCCGCTGCCGCCCAACTCCCCTGGCGGCCAGCACATCCACCACCCGAAGTTCGGCGTCGTGCTCAAGGAGAAGCTCGACAAGCTCGGGGTCCAGTGCATCGTGAGGTTCCGCGAGCAGTATCCCCAGGGCGCCCCCATCAACGACTACGTCGCCTTCTTCCTCCACCACCTCGGCGTCCGGCAATAGCTGAGGGAATAGTGATGAGGATGTGTACGGTTGGCATCGCGGTTGTGCTCGGCCTCGGGGGTCTGGCGGCGGCGCAGGACGCAGAGCGGCTTCCCTATGCCATCGTGGATACGGGGCAGGTCCGCTGCTACGACACCCGAAGCGAGATCCCCTACCCAAAGCCGGGCGAAGCCTTCTACGGCCAGGACGCCCAATACGTCGCCAACCCGCCGCAGTACAAGGACAACGGCGACGGCACCGTCTCCGACCTCGTGACCGGACTGATGTGGCAGAAGGACCCCGGCGAGAAGAAGACCTTCCGCCAGGCCGTCGCCGGCGCGTCGAAGTGCAGGCTCGGCGGACACGACGACTGGCGGCTGCCCACCATCAAGGAGCTCTACTCCCTCATCCTCTTCAGCGGCACCGACCCCGACCCCCGAAGCACGAACATTGCGCAGCAGAAGCCGTTCATCGACACCGATGCCTTCGTCTTCAAGTACGGCGACGCCAGGCGCGGCGAGCGCATCATCGACTCGCAGTACGCCACGTGCACGAAATACGTGAGCACGACCATGGGCCGCAACCCGACGATGTTCGGCGTCAACTTCGCCGACGGCCGCATCAAGGGCTATCCCATCGGCGCGATCCGAGGCCGCCACGAGAAGACCTACTACGTGATGTACGTGCGCGGCAACCCGGCCTACGGCCGCAACGACTTCCACGACAACGGCGACGGCACGATCACCGACCGCGCGACCGGCCTCGTGTGGCAAGAGGCCGACAGCGGCAAGGGGATGAACTGGCAGGAGGCCCTCGCCTACGCCGAGGGCCTCACCCTCGCCGGCCACTCCGACTGGCGGCTGCCCAGCGTCAAGGAGCTCCAGAGCATCGTGGACTACACCCGCTCGCCCGACACGACGCGGTCGGCGGCCATCGACCCCATCTTCAGGGTCACCACCATCAGGAACGAGGGCGGCAAGCCCGACGCCCCCTGCTACTGGAGCAGCACGACCCATGCCAGTCTCACCCGCGCGTCCACTGCCGCCTACGTGGCCTTTGGCCGCGCGCTGGGCTGGATGCGCAGCCGCCGCAGCGGGCAGTACACACTGATGGACGTCCACGGCGCGGGCGCACAGCGCAGCGACCCCAAGGTGGGCGACCCCTCGCAGTTCCCCCGCGGCCGGGGGCCTCAGGGCGATGTGATCCGCATCTACAACCACGTCCGCTGCGTGCGCGGCGGCGGCGTCACGCTCCGGGCCGAAGGCCCGCCCGTAGAGGCCACGCCACAAGCGCGGGAACCGGGCCGGCGGGAAACGACGCACCCGTTCATGCGGCGGGAGGACAGGAACGGCGACGGCAAGGTCTCCCGCGCTGAGTTCCGCGGCCCCCCTGAGCACTTCGATCGTTTCGACCGCAACCGGGACGGCTACCTGACCGAGGACGAGGCGCCGAAAGGGCCGCCGCCCGCGCGCGGGCCACGGCCGCGACGGTAGCGCCCAAGGGAGGCGGCGCAGCCGGCACGCAGCATTTCGCCTCGGCGATGCATCTGTTATACTCAGCGGTGGCGAGTTCCCACGGACTGAGCAGGGGCAATCCCAACCAAGGAGGATGGATGATGGCCTTCCAGCGGACGAAGGTAGCGGCGATGGGCAAGCTCGCAGTGGCGGCGATCGTCGTGCTGGCGTGCGGGGCGCGGCTCCACGCCGGCGGACCGCCCAGGGGCGGCCGCGGGAGACGCATGGACGCCTCGTTCTTCAAGAGCCAGGTGCTGCCGAAGGACGAGGCGGAGAAGAAGATCCTCGACGTGCTCGACGACATGTTCAAGAACCAGCGCCGCGGGATGATGAACGTCCCGATGGAGGACGGCCGCTTCCTGCGCATCCTCACCGAGATGTCGGGTGCCAAGCACGTCGTCGAGATCGGCACCTCCAACGGCTACTCCGCCATCTGGTTCTGCATGGCCCTGCGCACCACCGGCGGCAAGCTCACCACTTTCGAGATCGACGAGGGACGCGCCAAGCTCGCCAGGGAGAACTTCAAGCGCGCCGGCGTCGAGGAGATGGTGACCCTCGTCATGGGCAACGCCCACGAGACCGTGACGAAGCTAAAGGAGCCCATCGACATCCTCTTCCTCGACGCCGACAAGGAGGGCTACATCGACTACCTCAACAAGCTCCTGCCTCTCGTCCGCCCCGGGGGCCTCATCCTCGCCCACAACATCAATCCGCGCCAGGCTGATCCCAGGTACATCAAAGCCATCACCACCAATCCCAAGCTCGAGACTGTGCTCACCCAGATGCACACCATGGGCATCGGCGTCACGCTGAAGAAGCGCTGATGGACAATGACTTCCGCCGGGCGCTCGGCCCCTGGAGTGCGAGCGCGCTGATCGCCGGCTCGATGATCGGCACGGGGATCTTCTTCTTCGTCGCCGATGTTGCCGTGCGCCTGCCGAGCCGTCCGTGGATACTCGCCGCGTGGCTCGTCGGCGCCGCGATCGCATCGTGCGGGGCGCTCAGCCTCGCCGAGCTGGCCGCCGCCTATCCCGAGACGGGCGGCATCTACGTCTTCCTCCACCGCGCCTTCGGCCCCGCCGTCGCCTTCCTCTACTCCTGGGCCAAGCTCCTCATCATGCGGCCCGGCAGCTTCGCCATCATGGCCGTCGCCTTCACTGGGTTCTACCTCGAGCTCCTTGGCCTGGGGACGGGCTCCCCAGCGTGGCTGCGAAGGGCCATCGCCATCGACGTCATCCTGCTCCTGACCATCGTCAACATGATTGGCGTGCGCGCGGGCGCGGGTGTCCAGAACGTGCTCACTGCGGTGAAGGTGCTGGCGGTCGTGGCCGTCATCGGTGTGGGCGGGGCCTACGCGCTCGGCCTGCTCAGAGCGCACGCGGTCACCATCGAGCCGAAGGCGGCGGAGGGTGGCTTCCTGCTCCTCCTCTTTGGCGCGGCGCTGATCCCCGTGATGTGGACGTACGGCGGCTGGGACGAGGCGCCCTTCGTCGCCGAGGAAGTCCGCGACCCCGGGCGCAACCTGCCCCTGGCGATCGTCGCCGGGGTGGCCGCGGTGGCGCTGCTCTTCGTCCTGGTGAACGGCGCGTATCTGGCGATCCTGTCGCCCTCGGAGATGGCGGCTACGGGCGGCCGGACCGCGACGGTGGCCATGGAGCGCGCCCTGGGCGGCGGCGCGCGGGGCCTGCTGAGCGTGGCATTGATGGTCTCGACCTTCGGCGCGGCGAACGGCCTGGCCCTGACGGGCGGCCGGATCGCCTACGCCACCGGCCGCGGCCAGGCCCTCTTCCGCTGGTTCGGCCGCACGAACCCCCGCACGAGGACGCCCGTCCGCGGCCTCGCCCTCCAGGCCCTCCTCGCCATCGCCGCGCTCTTGCTCTTCGCCAACCCCTTCCAGCTCCTCCTCTACACGGGCCTCGCCTACTGGGTCTTCGCAGGGCTGACGGCGGCCGCCGTCGTCGTCCTGCGGCGCCGCGACCCGCAGCGCGAGCGCCCCTTCCGCGTCTGGGCCTATCCCGTCACGCCGGCTCTCTTCATCCTCGCCTCGCTCGGCATGGCCGTCTCCGTGGCCGTCACCAGCACCCGCAACGCCCTGATCACCGTCGGGATCGTGGTCGCCGGCGCTGTCGTCTACGGCGTTCAGGCACTAGCTTTCCGCGGCGGACGGCTCACCCCTTCGGATTCGTGACGCGGCCGAGGAACAGGATGCTCCCCGTCACGCGGTCGCGGATGAGGAAGAGGAAGGGGCGGTCGGCCTTGAAGGTCGGCGTGAACGGCACGGTGGTCGGCATCCCCGTGGCTGCCGCCATCATCACTGCCGTCACGGCGGCGGCCTCGGTGCCCTTCTCGTTGACTTCGACAAATGCCTTGTGCAGGACCTTCGAGATGTAGAGCCGGTCCATGGGATTGGTCGAGGTGGTCATGCCGGAGAAATCGGCGCCCTTGGCGGGGTTCCGGCCCGGGTCAACGAACGCGCTGACCATGCCCATCGCCTGGAGCGTCTCGCTCATCTCGTAGTCCGTCTCGAGCTTGAATCTGGGCAGGAGCACGTGGGTCTTGCGCTTTTGGGTCTTGCCGATCCAGGCGGCGAGGGCATCGCGGGTGAGCTTCTTCTCGAGGGCGGGCAGGCCGTCGGGCTTGTTGGGTGCGACGACGACCATGGCCAGCTCGCCGCCCTTGTAGGGCAGCTCGAGCACGGCGAAGCCGTCGGCGTCGGGGTAGAGCCCGTCGCGCTGGCCGGGGCGGATCTTCTGAGGCGTGCTGAAGAGCGACCCGTCGGCGTTGAACGCGGCGTAGCGGGCCACCTCCAGGTTACGCGCGGACATGATCGGGGCCTTGACCGGCTTGCCGGTGGCGAGGGTGAAGTCGCGGCCCTTCGTGAGCTTGGCCTCAAAGGGCACCGACCACTCGCCCTTGAAGTAGATCGCGTTGGTCAGCACGAGGCGGATCAGCCTCGCCTGGTCGGGCGGCAGCTCGGGGATGATGTCCTTGATGCGATCGTTCGTCTGCTTCGCGGCCCAGCGGTTGATGCGCGCACGGGCGCCTGGGAAGTTGGTGCGGAAGTCGACGGGGAACACGCCGCCCGTGCCGTAGTGGCGGGCGATCGTGTCGATAAACTGCTGCTTGAACGGATAGGTCTGCTCGCCCCACAGGGCGTTGGCCACGCGGATCTCGTACTGGTCTACCTGCGAGGCCAGACGGTTGAGCTGGGTGGCGATGGCCCGCTCCTTCTGCTGGGCGGCCCTCATCTCGCGCCACCGGCGCTGCTTCCTGAGCTCGGCGAGATGCTGCTTGGCCGCGTCGAGCTGCTTGCGCAGCTCGGCGACTTTGGCGCGGATCGCGGCGGTCTGCTGCGGGTCCTTGTCGGTCTGGTTGATCCGGCGGTTGATCGCCGCGATGCCCGTGTGGATCGTCAGCATCTCCCAGGGGATCGTCTGGGCGTCGTCGCCGACGCGCCGCGCCGCGGCAGGGAAGCGCAGCACCTTGCCCATCTCGGCGGCCGTCTCGCCGCGCGCCCCCTCGGCCGTCATCGCCAGGGCGCTGGAGATCGAGTACGGGCTGAAGAACAGGTTCTCGCTGGCGTTCTCCTTCGCGAGCTGCTGATACAGGTCGATGGCGAAATCGCTGTTGGCCTCCACGACCTGCCCCATCGCGTCCTTTCCGGCCAGGTCGGCCAGCGCGACGCTGGCGAGCATCACCGTGCCCGCCAACACCAACACGCCTGTCACCCTGCCCATGATCGGTCTCCCTTCTCTCTCCCCACTGGTGCTCTGGATCGAGCCGTCTTCGGTCACCCGGGCAGGCGGCTGGTGATACACACACCCCGCCGTGCTGGGTTAGACGCGCGGCAGCCCGATCGAGTTCCCGGGCCATCCTGGATGGGGCAACGCGAAATCGCCTTGACCTCGCGGCAGGATCGGCTATGCTGTCGCGGCGATGGGCCGGTGCACTGGGCGTCGGCCGACCGAGCACGCGGTCGAAGAGCGGAGAGGAGCCAGTCGTGGCGAAAGGCAGGAAGAAGAAGGTCCGGTTCGGGGTCATCGGCCCGGGCGGCGCGGGACGGGGGCGCACATTCGTCCTCGCCAAGGACAAGATGGCTGAGGTCGTGGCCGCGTGCGACACGAATCCCGACTGCATCGACCGCCTCGAGCAGGGCCTCGGCCATCCCGTCGAGCGCTTCCTCGGCCCCGACGGCTACAAGGAGATGATCGACTCCTGCGACCTCGATGCCGTCGGCATCTTCTCGCCCCACACCCTCCACTACGACCACGCCATGTACGCCTTCGACCACAAGCTCCACGTCCTCATCGAGAAGCCCATGGTCTGCGGCGTCGGCAACGCCATCCGCAGCGCGAAGGTCGCGGCCCGCAAGAAGCTGGTCTACATGATCCACTACCAGCGCCACTTCGAGGCCAAATACGTCACCGCCCGTAAGCTCATCGGGCGCGGCGACATCGGCGAGGTCACAGGCTTCTACGTCTACATGGCACAGGACTGGCGGGGCAACGGCTGGCGCGGCGACCCAAAGTTCAGCGGCGGCGGCCAGCTCAACGACTCGGGCTCCCACTACCAGGACATCCTGCTCTACATGACCGGCCTGCTGCCCAAGAGCGTGGTCGGCAGCTACGACTTCATGTACCACGGCAAGAAGCGGCCCATCGAGATCAACGGCTCCTACTGCGTCGAGCTCTCCAACGGCGCCGCCGGCCGCCTCATCATCATCGGCGACTACATCCGAGGCTTCAGCGACGACGTCCGCATCCTCGGCTCCAAGGGCATTCTCACCATGGGCATGGGCGGCCCCGGCCTCGTGCTCCACAGGCCCGGCAAGGACTCCAAGGCCATCCCCTGCAAGCTCCCGCGCGGCTATCCCGCCAACCCGAGCGACAACTTCATCAAGCTCATCACCGGCCGCTGCAAGGAGAATCACGTCCCCGCGCTCTTCGGTGCCCAGGTCGCCCTGCTCACCGACGGCATGCTCGCCGCCGGCAAGACGGGCAAGAAGGTCAACTGCGCCACCCTCCTCAAGCGCGCCGGCTACTCCTACAAGGACATCACGATCAAGTAGCCCGCGAGAAAGAGGGACACCGAGACACCATTCCTGAAGGAACGGCAGGATCCGGCCGGCGGCTTCGGCCGCCAGCATCGCTGCTGCGTCCACGGCCTGACCGGTGTGGCGCAGACGCCACCCATCCCTCGTTCTCTCTGCTCCCGGCCCCGCCAGGCCGCCTGGGGACCCCGCGGTCCCTCCCCCAAGCTGGCTGGCGGAAGCCGCCGGCCTGCCGCCCCCCAGGCAGCCTGGCTCGCCGTCCCCCCGCCGGGGGGCACGGGGGGGAACCTGCACTGACTGACTGAGCCGCAGCCTCTTAGGCAAGGCGAAGGCGGCGCCTCGCCGCTTGCCAGCCGCACCACTTGTCCTCGATGGGGATATGCCCTTCGCAGAACGCCGGCCGAAGGCCTCGGCGGCGGCCCGGACGGCTGGATGGTCGAGGGCAGACTGCCTGCATCACCAGCAACAGGATTACCGACCGCGACAGGGCCAGCGGCTTCGGGCGCAGCCCGCCGCGGAAGGGCGAGCCGCCCGCTTCTCCGTCCTTGCACTGGGAGGAAGGAGATCGATGTAGGGAGAAGAGCGCAGCACGAGGCGGCGGGAGTCAGGGAGACATGGTGACCTCTTGGTGTGGGACTTGAAGCGCCAGATCGCATCGTCTATCATCTGCACCAGTGCGGCTCGATTGCCAGGACGGGGGTGTCAGGTGCTGTATGAGGAAGTATGCTGGGGTCGGATGGGCCTGTTTCTGGGAGTTCTGCTCGCCGGTCTCGCCGGCGCGGGAGCCAGGAGGTCAATCCCCGTGGGTGCCGCAAAGCCACTCATCCTACAGTCGGAGTATGCGAGGTGGCGCGAGACGCTGCCTGAGGACTATCCCACCGTGGCCGACTACCTCTACGGCGTGTCGAGCGTGCGGTTCCACATGGCGGGCCGCCAGATGATGTTCGGCGACGGCGAGGCCCGGCTCATCGAGCGGGGCCTGTTCCGACAGCTCGAGTGGCTCCAGATCAAACGGGGCCGCGGCGACTTCGGCCCCAGCAACGCCGAGTACGTCCACAACGTCAACGACGCGAAGAACGTGGCCTTCACCTACTGGCTCCACCATGCCCACGGCTCCGCCCCGCCTGCCACGCAGGCGCAGTTCGACAAGGTGAACACGCGGGTCCTCCACAGCCCGCACTCGCGGTTCGTCTGCGTGCGCGACCCCGCGCGGTTCGCCTCGGCGTCGCGTCGCTCGCGCCGCGTGACTACGAGCCGGGGCAGGACATCTTCGACGCAGCCGTCGTCTTCGTGACCGACGCGGATGCCGCGCAGACCAAGCGGCTGGTCGAGGCGTGCAGACAGACGAAGGCAGGAGAAGAGGCCCGCGTCTACCATGTCCGAGGCCAGGACGGGAAGGAATACGTCGTCGCCGTCAACGAGTCCGATGCTGAGGCGCACGTCGCTATCGACGCCCAGACGGCCCTGCGCCTGCTGACGCCGGAAGCTGCCCGCCTCGCGACGGATGCGGGCAAGCGTATCCGGCTCACGCTCGCCGCCCGCGCCTGCGCCGTCCTCAGTCAGTGAACGAGCAGCATCCACTGTGCGCCAGATGCGGCGGCCCCGATGCCTGGCGTGATGGAGACACGCGAACGAGACGTCCGCTCCTGGCAGTCCTGGCGGCCTGCGGCTCCGCGTGCGCGGCGGCGGCAGGGCCGAAGGTCACGGTCGATGCCTCCTGATCATTCCCCACCTGTCGTCGTCCGCGAGCGCCCCGATGAGCGGCGGCACGGCCTGGGGGGCCTTGAGGTGGCCGAGGCCGTCGGCCGCGTGCCCGCGCACGCAGACGTCCTCATCGGAGAGTGCCTGGACGAGCGGCGACAGCGAGCGGGGGTCATGGATCTTCGCCAGCGGCAGGGCCGCTTGGGGGTCCCCGATCGCCCCGAGCGCTCCGGCTGCGTGATACCGCACGTAGTAGGACTCGTCGGAGAGGACTTCGAAGAGCGCGGGGACGGCCCGCTTGTCTGCCAAGGCCGTGAGCCCCATGGCGGCGGCCCCGCGCGCCCACTCCGAATGGCGCTTGTCTCCAAGCATGTCCAGCAGCGGCTGGAGAGCGGGCTCGCCGAGGCCGCCGAGGGCCTGCCCGGCAGTCTGGCCGAGCATACCGCCGCCCCTCACGATCTCCAGCAGGGGCTCGACCGCTCGCGGGTCGCCGATGTCCCGCAGGATCAGGACCGCCTCGAAGCGCACCGCGAAGGCCTCGTGGCCGAGGAGGCCGATGCACGCGGGCACTGCGGCCGGACCATATCCCACGAGCCTCTTCGTGCACTGCGTTACCCTCGGATCGAAGGTCACTGTGCCATCCAGGTCGCTCGGCTTGGCCCTGGCGCAGGCCTCCACGAGAGCCTGGACGGCTCTCTCGACCCTGCCCTCGACGCTGGATTCCGAGCGCCAGGCCGCGACCTGTAGCCCGATCGCGGCCACCACCGCCAGCCCTAGCATCCCGCACAACAGCACCCGCCATGGCTTCGCGAGCCGGAGGTCCGCTGGCGCGTCGCCCGGCGACCGATTGTGGCCAGGCATCTCCGACCTCCTGTCCTGAACGCTAGCAGCCCGTGGCAGGTTCACTTCGCGTTCGCCTTCCTTGCCTTCCCGGCCTTCCTTCGCCGCCGTCCTCGATGCGGGCGGGATGGCCAGTGCTCCGATGGGGTGCGGGCCTGCGCGAGGCAGGCCTCGACCTTCTTGACGACGTCGGGGTGCTTCGACGCCACGTCGCTCTTCTCGCCGGGGTCGCTGCTCAGGTCGTAGAGCTCGGGCGGCTCGTCGGTGCCGAAGCGGATGCCCTTCCACTTGCCCATGCGCACGGCCTGGTGGAAGGGGCTGTGGATCTCCCAGTAGAGGAAGTCGTGGGGCCTCTGGGCCTTGCCAAGGAGGGTGGGGAGGATGGACATGCCGTCGAGGCCCTTCGGGGGGCGGACGCCGGCGAGCTCGCAGGCCGTCGGGAAGACGTCCACCTGGCTCCAGACGAAGTCACTGACCTTCCCTGCGGGGATTTTGCCCGGCCACCAGGCGACGGTGGGCATGCGGATGCCGCCCTCGTAGAGCTGGCGCTTGATGCCGCGGAAGCCGCCGCCGCTGCCGAAAGGCTTGAGGAACGGCGGGTTCGGGCCGTTGTCGCTCGTGAAGACGACCAGGGTGTTTTCGGCGATGCCAAGCTCGCGGAGCAGGTCGAGGATCTTGCCAACGGTGGTGTCGAGGCGGGTACACATGGCGGCGTAGTTCTTGTGCTGCTGGCTCCAAGGCTTGGCGCTATAGGGTGCATCGCTGGGGATCTCGTACTTGCCGTGGGGCAGGGTGTAGGGCAGATAGAGGAAGAAGGGCCTGTCCTTGTGCTTGTGGATGAAGGCGAGGGTATCGGCCTCGAACAGGTCGTGGCTGTACTGCTGCCGCTTGCCGCCCTGGTTGCCGGGCAGCTCCTGGCGCTTGCCGTTGCGCCACAGCCACGAGGGGTAGTAGCTGTGGGCGTGGACCTGGTCGAGGTATCCGTAGAAGTGGTCGAAGCCGTGCTTGTCGGGAGTTCCCGTCGTCCCTGGATTGCCCAGCCCCCACTTGCCGATGCCGCCGGTGGCGTAGCCCGCCTTCTTGAGGTGGGCGGCGACGGTGTAGTCGTCGGGCTTGAGTGGGACGAGTCCCTTGTCCTTGCCCTGGCCTGGGGGATTGGCCTTGGCGCGGTTGTCGCGGCGGGTGCAGTGGCCTGTGTGGAGGCCCGTCATCAGCACGCATCGTGTCGGGCCGCAGACGGCGCTGCCGGCGTAGGCCTGGGTGAAGCGGGTGCCCTCGCGTGCCATGCGGTCGATGCTGGGTGTCTGGATCTTCGTCTGGCCGTAGCACCCGAGGTCGCCGATGCCCATGTCGTCGGCCAGGATGAAGATGATGTTGGGCTTATCCATCGGCTCCCTCGCGAAGGCCCTGCGGGGCATGGCCGCCGCGGCGGCCGTGGCGCTCACGGTGGCCAGGAACGTCCTGCGGTTCATGCGCGCGTCTCCGATCATCCCTTCTTGCTGGGGCGTCGCCTCTTGCCCCCGCCGCCTTTCGGGGCATTGGGGTCGTACTGCGGATTCGGCTCCGTGGGCACAGGGGCGTTGAGCGCCTTGCGCCAGGCGACGAGACGACCGTGGAGCTCTCTGGCCTTGCCGGGCATCTTCTCGACGAGATTCGCCGTCTCGCCGATGTCGTCCTTGAGATTGTAGAGCTCGAGACGGCCGTCCTCGAAGAACTCGATGAGCTTCCAGTCGCCCATGCGGATGACGCTGCCCGGGGTGGTCCGCCACGTGCCGCCCCCGCCCTGGAGGTAGCAGGGGAAGTGCCAGTAAATGGCGTCGCGCTTGAGCGTGCCCTTGCCCGTCAGCAAAGGCACGATGCTCTCGCCGTCGAGGGGCTGGTCGGGGGGCTTGGCTCCCGCGATCTCGAGGAGGGTCGGGTAGAAGTCGGTGGTGATGATGGGCACGTGGCACTTGCCGGGCTTGACCCGCCGCGGCCAGCGGATGGCGCAGGGCTCGCGGATGCCGCCTTCGTAGAGCATGCCCTTGCCGCCCTTGAGCGGGGCGTTCGACGTGATCTCGCCCCCGATGACGCCGCATGCGCGATAGCCGCCCACCCCGCCGTTGTCGCTGTAGAAGATCACGATCGTGTCGTCGGCGATGCCCAGGCGGTCGAGGGTGGACAGCAGCCGCCCGACCCCCTGGTCCACGCTCTCGATCATCGCGGCATACTTGGGGTTGCCCTGGCCGCCGCTCGGCTTCTTGGCCGCATACTTCGCTGTCAGCGCCTTCTTCGCCTGGATGGGGGTGTGGACGGCGTAGTGCGGCAGGTAGAGGAACCAGTGGCGGTCCTCGTTGGCCTCGATGAACTTGACGGCCTCTTCGGTGAGGCGGTCGGTGAGGTACTCGCCCTCGGGGCCGTTGGGGAGCTGGGGATTGCGGTAGGGGCTGAAGTAGCCGCCGCGGGGCGAGCCGCTGGCGTTGCCCGCGACGTTGACGTCGAAGCCCTGGCCGATGGGGCCGGCCTCAGGCGGGCTGCCGAGGTGCCACTTGCCCATCGACGCGCTGACGTAGCCCGCGGGCTTGAGCGCCTCGGCGATCGTCACGATGTCCTTGCGCAGGGTCGTCGTGTTCTTGATCGGGATCAGCTTGCGGTGCTTCGCCGAGCCGCGGTCGGAGTTCCCGACCGTGTAGACGCCGTGCCGTGGCGAGTACTGGCCGGACATGAGACAGGCGCGGGTCGGCGCGCAGTTCGGCCCGTTGGCGTACGCATTCGTGAACACGATGCCCTGGCTCGCCAGCCGGTCGATGTTGGGGGTCTCGTAGTAGGTGCTGCCCATGAAGCCGACGTCGCGCCAGCCCATGTCGTCTACGAGGATGAACAGGATGTTGGGCTTGCGGGCCGGCGCCCCTCGCAGCGTCCGCGGCAGCGCCAGCGATGCGGCGCCAAAGCCCAGGGTCGTCAAGAAGTCACGCCGCGTCGGTGGTCTCATGTCGTTCACCCCCGTCATCAGGTCTCCCCAAACGCGCTCGTCCCGATGCTCCAGCGTCGGGATGCAAAACCCCGCCGCTCCAGCGGCACGGACGATCGCACGCTCCGGCTCGGCAGGCTCTGCCCCTGTTCCCGACGCTGGAGCGTCGCCCTGCCCGTCCCGACGCTGGAGCATCGGGGCGAGCGTAGGGCGCAGGACGCGCAGGGCGGTGGCACTCAGAACGAGACCGTCAGGATCCTCTTCTGGTCTGCCGGCCCCGCCTCGATGCCCTTGAGCGTCTTCATCGGCCCGGGCTGCTCGCCCACCTTGACGGTGTAGGAGCCCTGCTTGAAGACCTTCGGGCGGAAGCTCGTGCCCTGGATGCGCAGGGTGTAGACGATCTCGCCCGTCGCCTCGTCGATGATCTGGACGACGGGATTCGCCATCCCCTTGACATCGAGGGTCGGCAGCCAGGCGACGGCCTTGCGCCCGTAGTTGTCGAGCTGGCCGATGGTCTTTGGCCAGCCCTCGTATTGACCGCCCGTCTTCGGGTCGCGGGGGTCGGCGAAGAGCGGCCAGCACTCCATGGTGATCTTGCGGGCCTTCTTGCCGAAGCGCACGATGGTGTAGCCGGGCATCTTGTCGTGGATGCTGGCCGGCTCGTGGCCCATCTTCCGCGGGTTGGTATGTGCCCACACGGTGATGTAGTTGCCGAAGGGGTCGCGGAACTCGCCGGTGTGCTCGATCATCCCCTTCCGCCAGTTGTGGGCGCGCTTCAGCGGCACCCACGCCCTCGGGTAGAAGTTGACGACCGACGGCGTGACGACCGACCAGCAGGCGTCGCCCCAGGTGTCGATGCCGTGGTGGATGATCGTGGCGAGATGCTGGTCCCCGCCGATGTGGAAGGCGAAGCCGCGCCGGAGCGCGTCGATGGCCTTGTTGCGGCCCGTCTGGGGCCAGCCGTTCGAGTCGTAGTCGGCGATCAGGCGCTTGAGCCCGCCGCCGTGCAGGGTCGCGGCGTTGCAGAAGACGGTCTGCGACAGCGCGCACTTCATGTCCGCACCACGCCAGTCCGCCGCCCAATGGTGGAGGAACTCTAGCTGGCGCTCACCGAGCAGCCGCGCCCCGGGGACGTCGGCCGTCTTGGGATCGAAGTTCGGGTCGGTCACGTGGTCGCTGCGCCCTTTGGTCTTCGGCACAAGGCCCTCGGGGCCTGTCTTGAACTTGCGGTCCTCGACCACCGCGAAGCTCACCCGCCCGTAGACCATGTCGGTGTAGTAGACGCCGATGCCCTGCTCGATGGGCGTCGGGTCGTAGGGGTCGGGCAGGTTGCTCGTCTGGGTCCGCTCGACCATCTTCACCCACTCGGCCGGCATCGCGTAGCCGCCGGTGTTGATCCCGCCGGGGCACTTGCGGCCGCCGTGGCCCCACAGATTGCCCTGGTAGACATCGTGGTCGTCGGGAATGCTCACGCAGGGGCGGTCGCGCAGCAGGTCGGCGTAGGCCCAGCCGAAGAAGTACCACTTGCGCAGGTAGCCGAGCACGGCCTGGTCGAGCGGGCTGCGCTGGCAGCCGTAGCCGCCGACGTTCTCGTAAATGTTGTCGCCCGAGAAGAACAGCACGTCGGGGTCGTGAACGGTCACGTGCCTGACCAGGTCGAGGTTGGGAAAGGCATAGTCGGCGTTGCCCGTGAAGGCCGCGACCACGATGGGATCCTTGTCCACGGGGTCCTTGCGGATGGTGCCTGCCCAGGTGTGGTCGCGCTTCGAGCCGTCGGGCATGGTCATCGCGTAGACCGCGCGGTAAGGCGTGTCCTTCGACGAATCCCAGTTGGGCACGCGGAAGGTCGCCGTCCGCGCCAGCGGGTGGATCGTCGCCTTGCCGACCTGCACCCACTGTCCGCCCCTCTGGACTTCGAGGCGGACGGTCTGCTCCTCACCCCTGCCCACGGGAGGCATCTGGGCTGTGAGCTTGAGCACACCGCGGCTCAGGGTGTGCTGGCACCACAGGATGGGGCCGAAGGCGTGTTCGGGATGCGCCTCCACCTTCGCCCCGTCAACCCGCCAGTCGCGGAACCAGAACCGCACGTTCCCGCCCGCCGCCGCGCCGCGCCGCCGCCCGCCGACCTGCGCGTGGCAGACCAGCGCCACATTGCCCACAAGCCGGTCCGCCCCGACGGCGCCGCTTGCATGCCCAAGCTCCCGCCCCGACTTCGGGTCGCGGCCGCTAAGCGTCAGCCTGTAGCGATCGCCGTCGGGCTCGGCCACCAGGCGCAGCTCCAGATCTTCGAGCGGCAGCGCCTTCGCGGGCAGCGGCGACGGTGCTTTCCCCTTGGCACGGCGCGTCGCGGGGTCCAGGACGAACAGCTCGGCGATCACGCACGCAGGCCGATCCACGACGCCACTCTTCGCCAGCAGCCGCACGTAGCGGCCGGGCTTGGCCGGGAACGTCGCCTCCTGGAGCGCCGCCGTGTCGCGGAACCGGCCCGCCGTGACAGGCTGCCCCCAGTCCTTCCCGTCGGCGCTGACGTAGAACTCGTAGTCCTTGATCCGCCCGATCTCCTTGTCCTGACGCCCCAGATAGCAGAAGCCGCACACGTCGTGGCTCCTGCCTAGATCGACCTGGAACTCGTAGGGGTAGGCCCCCCGCTTCTTGACGTACTGCGAGTGCCAGATCGTCTCGGGCCGGCCGTCGACAGCATTGGTCGCCCGGTTATCCACCCCATCGGTCTCCTGGCTGGTCACGTGGTGGACCTTCCAGCCCTTGCGAGGGATACCGCGGTGCGGAAGGCCCCGCGCAGCCCCCTTCGGCGCCCCGATGAACAGCTCGCCGGCGGTCGTCACCCCCACGTCCAGCCCCTTGCCGCGGCGCGCGCTATCGCGGTAGTCCTTCCAGTAGCCGATGGCCCCCACGCGGAAGCCGGCCCAGCCCGCGCCGAGCTTGCCCGACCCCAGCTTCCCGAGGCGGATGCCCATCCGCAAATCCCCCTGCCCCGCGCCGAGTTGGCGGGTCAGCAGGTGGACATTGCGGTCGCCCCCGCTCGTCGTACACTCGAGCCGGCCGTCGGCCACCCGCCAGTCCTGGAGCCGGTTGCTCCAGTACTCGGGGCCGACCCATACCCGCTCGACGCCCTTCGGCCACCCGCTCCGGAAACCCTCGCCGCCCGCAGCCGAGCACGCCATCGCGCCCAGCCACAAGCCCAGTGCTGCGAGTCTGCTCATCTAGCTCCCTTTCGTGCTCTGGCCAGCGCCGCGGAGGGCGATTCGCTCCGCCCCTCGGCAAGAGTCGCGGCCCCCGCTCGCCGCCACCGGCCTTCTCCAACATAGCCGAATCGACCCGGCCCAGCAAGTCCCCCTCCAACGCGTGGCCACAGACCCCAAGCGGCAGCCCCCAGCTCCGTCCGGTTTTGCGCGAAACCGGAAATAGATCCTGAGCGGAACGGACCCCGCCCAGCAAATCCACCCGCAACCGCTCCCCAATGCCCCGAACCGGCAGCCGCCAGCTTCATTCGGTTTTGCGCGAAACCGGAAATAGATCCTTGACACCAGCTTCGCCCGCCGTTATCCTCGCACTGTTCCCTCCCTCCACTGTTGGGGACTCGACCCATGGATGCGAGGCAAGCTGGCTGGTTCTTGAGAGCGTTCGGCGATGGTACCCGACTGCGCATCCTCGCCGCTCTCTCCGAGGGTGCCCTGAGCGTAGGGGAGTTGTGCCGTGCGCTGCGCCGACCGCCGTCGAGCATCTCCCGCCATCTGGCCTACCTCCGTGAGCGGGGTCTTGTCGAGTCCCAGAACGTGCGCAACTCGGTCGTCTATCACCCCGTCTCCCCGGCCGACCCGTTCGAGAAACGCATGCTCGCCACGCTCATCAGGGGCCTCGGCAGCATCAACGAGGTCCCGGCCGACCGCAAGAGACTACGAAGGTCATCCGAGCAGCCCCCGCCCAGTTCCTGAGACCGAGCAGCATCCCCCCCAGCCCAGACACTTCGCTGCCACAGCGAGACGGCCCACGGGCCGAATCGTGAACGGTGCCCTTCGTCGGGGCGTCTTGCCGTACGGCGGTTCTACCGGTTTTGCGCGAAACCGGAAATAGATCACGCACGCGCGTGGCCTCCATCCTCGCCGCCGGCCTGCTCTCCTTTGCGATCGGGTACGGAGTAGGCGGTTGCGATGTCAGGTTTCCACCCCGATGCCCGTACGCCCTGATAGGTCG
>CAZDNN010000060.1:0-18090 GCA_964506385.1 uncultured Planctomycetota bacterium | reverse complement strand
ATCTTCCGTCGCCAGAGCGATCTCGACGTGCGTCGCCTTCCCGTGCTTCACGGCGTTGGTGACGGCCTCCTGAGCGATGTGAAAGAGGTGCGTCGCCGTCGCGTCGTCAACGACGGGCACGGGGTCCTGGCAGTGAAGCTGGCAGGTGATGTCGAACCTGTCGTCCGCCGTGAGCGCCAACTCCTCGAACGCCGGGACGAGGTCGCCCGAGACCAATTCCAGTGGACACATGCCCCTGGCGAGGGCGCGCGCCAGCTCGGCGGTCTCGTCGAGGAGCCTGGTGATCGCCTCCGCATCTTCAGCCTCCGGCGCGGATCGCGAGGCCAGCATTTGCGCCAGCGCGCTGGCCATGAATCGGATGCCTGTGAGCTGCTGGCCCACGCTGTCGTGCAGTTCCTGTCCGATGCGGCGTCGCTCCGCATCTCCGATCTCCACAAGCTCTTTCTCCAGGCGCCGGCGCTCCTCGAACCACGCGCGGAACGCCAGGCCGTAGGCCATCAAGAGCTCCATCAGGGGCGCGGAGATGCGGTTGGCGGCCGTCAGCAGCGTCTTGTCCGGGAACTCCCGCGCCAGGCGCTCGACCGCGTACTCGTGTATCTCGGCAATATCCTCGGGTGGGACATTCGCCAGCACGAGAGCACGCCCCAGTTCGGCCACCGCTGCCAGGTATCTCTCTTCCGGGCTCGCCGCATAGCATTCCAGGAGCAACGCGTATGTGCCCCTGAAGTCCTGCCCAGACATCGTCGCTCACCTCCCGTTCCTGTAGACCAGGACGGCCGCGTCGTCGGTCTCGCGGCGCCAGTCCTGGAGGATGGTCTCGGCCAGGCGGCCCACGTCGGCTCTCAGCGCATCGTCATAGTGCGAGATATCCAGGACCTCCTGGATCCCATCTGTGTAGAGGATCGCCAGGTCCCCCGCCACGAACGTCACGGTCTCGGGCGCCAGTGTCCTGTAGCCGCCGCCGACGATGCCGTAGCGGCTGGTCATGCGCACCGTCTCGCGGCCCAGGATCACGGCGCGGGTATTGCCGATCCCGGCGTAGGTCAGCGTCGCCCCTTCCAGATCAACGATGGCGATGCCCATGGTCACGCCGCGGGTGCCGCGCAGCTCCTCGTCGCAGCAGGCGAAGATCTCGGGCAGCGGCTCGTAGTGGTGGCGGCCTACGAAGCCGAGTGCCGCTTTCGCCGCCTGCTCCGCGCCCTTGCCGTGGCCCAGGCCGTCGATGATGCACAGGACTATCCTTGAGCCGCTCTGCCAACAGCCCGCCTGGTCGCCGCAGTGCGGCTCCTCGAGCGCGCGCTTCGCGATGGCTATCTGCACGGCTCCCACTTCCTCGCTACAACGCGCGTTCCCGTCCCGGGCGACGAGGAGATCTCGAACTCGTCCATCAGCCTTTCGACGCCCGGCAGGCCGCCTCCCAGGCCCCTGTTCGTCGTGAATCCGTCCTGCATGGCCAGCTCGATGTCCAGTATCCCGGGGCCTTCGTCCTCGGCGACGACTTCCACGCCGACCCTGCCGTCCTGGCGCAGGACGGCAAGCGTGATGGTGCCCCCGCAGGTTGCGTGGAAGAAGAGGTTGCTGGCCAGCTCTGACACGGAGGTGGCGATGCTGTAGGTCGCCACTTGCGGGAGGGCGAGCGAACGGGCCAGCGACTTGGCGGCCCGCTGCGCCTGCCAGATGTGATGCTCCTCGGTGACCCGCACGGTCACCTGCCCGACCCCTCGCGCGGGTTCAGCGACCTCGTTCATCCTCAGGTCCTCTTACGCGACAGCCTCACGTTGATGATCGTGTGCCCCGGTACGGACTTGGCGTGGAACTCGTGGACGAGGCGCTTCGCGCCCGGCAGGCCCGCGCCCAGTCCGGCGTTCGTGCTGAAGCCTGGCTCCATGGCCTTGCCGAGATCGGGGATGCCGGGGCCGTGGTCCTCCACCACGACGCGGATCCTGATCTCGTCGCCGTCGGAGTCGTCGCTGACGACACACTCGCCCGCCCCCGCGTACTGAATGACGTTGCGCGCCAGCTCGGAGACGGCGGTGGCGAGGCGCGTCTGATCGGCGGAACCGAAGCCAAGCTGCCGGGCCATCTCACGACATGCCTGGCGGGCGGTCACGATGTCGCTGAATTCCTTCAGACGCACTTTCTTGTGTTCCACGTCAGCCTTCCCGTTGTTCGATCAGGCGCTCGATCTTCTCGAAGCCCTGGTCGAGGTTAAGCGCCGTTTCCACCCCGATGAGTTCGCGTCCCATCTCGGTGAGCGTCAGCGCCACGTCGGGCTGCATGCCGCACAGCACCACCTCGGCTCCGAGCATCGCGGCCATGCGGGACGTGTCGTTGATCACACGTGCCATGAAGGAATCGACCACGTCCATCCCAGCGATGTCGATCACGAGGCCCTTGGCCTCGGTCTCGCTCAGCACGCGCAGCACGTTGCCCTGGAAGGCGAGCGCGTCCTCGTCGCTCATGTCGATCTGGATCGACGCCAGGAGAATGCCGCGCAGCTTGAGTATCGGGACTTTCACGCCTACTTCCCTTTCGATGCGACTTGCTTGCCGACGATGCTGAAGGCCTCGGCGAGGCCCGCGCGCAGGGTGCCGCGGGTGCGGAGACCCGCCAACGGGATATTCAGTTTCGTCAGTGTCTGCGCCGCGTCAGGGCTGATGCCGGTGATGATGACCTCGGCCCCCAGCATCCGCGCCGCCGTCACCGCCTTCATCACATGCTGGGCCACCTTCGTGTCGATCACCGGCACGCCGGTCACATCGAGGATCGCCACCCTCGACTCGGTGGCCACGATCGACTTGAGCAGCACCTCCATTAGCTGCTGCGCGCGCGCTGTGTCGATCACCCCGACAAGCGGCAGCACCACTATCTCGTCCCACAGCTTCATGGCTGGCGTCGAAAGCTCCAGGAGCGCCCGGCTCTGGTCCGCGATGACCTCCTCGCGGGTCGCGACGAAGGTCTCGAACGTAAGGAGCGATAGCTTCTCCATTACCTGGAGCACATTGTCGATGGCTTCGCGCATCCTCGGCAGATCGGTAGAGTACTCGTCGATCAGGAGGCGGCGGATCGCAGGACCAAGAGAAAAGAGGAAGAGCGCAGTCTCCGAGGCCGTGAAGCCCAGCTCGGCGTGCGAGGCGCTGATGTCGCGCAGCAGGGCCACCGCGTCGGCGAACTCCGGCGCCTCTATGTCCACATACTGCTCGGCGGCGAAGGCCGTCGTCAGCACGCGCAACAGGTCGGCACCCTGCGCGCGGAGCTGTTCCTCGCTCATCAGCTCTAAAGCCCGCGTCCCCCTCGAGGCGCGGATGTGATCCATCCAGTCGGTCAGCAACTGCTCCTGGCTCGCCTCCATCACCTCAGCTACAGACCTGACCTTCCCTTTCCCCCTACGCCTCGTTCGCTTTGCGGTCGTTTTCTTTCGCTCCCCTCGCTTCGCCATCATTCTCCTCCTCCACGGGTTGAGGGTAAACCAGGGACTCGCGTCTGGGATTACGGTAGCCGCCTCTCGGATCGGCGGCGGCACACTATACCGTGCCACCCATTTTCCGCTCATCTTGCAGCGGAATGCAATCAGGCGTCTCCTGGGTTCCGTGTAGGGCAATCCCTGATTCCTGTCGGGCCGGCGCACAAGGCTTGTCGGGAACTCGCTCCGGGGTAGACGTCCTGACCCCTCTGGGCCGCCGCCCGTGACCAGCAGGGTGGAGGATCAAGCCAAGTAACCACGCCCAGAGAGTCCCCCGACCGACGAGCCGCATTCTACATGCCCAGCAGGCAGCTTTCAAGCCCGATCTGGAGTTCTACTGAGGAGAGCAGAAGGCGGCTGGCCCGCGTTTCTCAGTGTGCCGTGGGAAGGCACACTGAGGAGCTTGGGCCAGGTGGGGCGGTGGGCACCCGTTCAGAAATGGAGGTGGCGGACGCGGGCGATGACCTCGTCGCGAGTGAGCCGCTGGCCCAGCGGCAGGAGGAGGCAGGAGCCGCGAGCGTCCTTGCTGTCGAGGATGAGGGTGTGGGGGTTGGGCTGGGTGTGGCCGTTGCGGCAGGGATGGTGGCCGATGATCAGGAGGTCGGCGCCGACGCGTGCGGCGAAGGCTGCGGCGGTGGCGCCCGAGAGGTCGCGGCCCCAGGTGAGCCGGAAGGCGGGGCTGCCGCGGCTGAGGTTGGGGTGCTCGTGGTCGGCCTCGACGAACATCTCGCGGCTGAAGAGCTCGAGGTACTTTGCGTCCGGGACGGAGTGGGACAGGAAGAGCCCTGTCTCGCTGGCCGCGGCCCAGGGCAGGGTCCGCAGGAAGCCGGTGTATGCCTTGTGGACGACGTCCTTGTTGAAGGCATAGGCATCTTCGAGGGCAGCGGCGAAGGCGCGGAGGACGCTGCTGCCGCGCTTGAGGATGTCGTAGCCCAGGATCTCCGTCAGATCGTGGTTTGCGAGCAGGATATGGACCTGGCTGGGGTAGAAGCTCTTCAGGAGCGCCGCTTCCTCCAGGAGCAGATAGGAGGAATCCGGCGTGTCCTCGAACATCGCGTGCAGCAGTTCCTGGAGGATGAGATGCCTCTTAGGGTGGTGCGGCAGGTCGGCGAGTTGGACGATGCGCTGGAAGTTGGCGAGATTGCCGTGAAGGTCGCCGGTGACCAGGACGTCGCCCTCGCCGGGGAGCTCGATGAGCTGGCCGCGGCGGCAGGGGTCTGCCAAGCTGGCCTCCGCCGCGCGGGCCATGATCTCCAGGACGTAGTCGGCGGGCCGGGTCGGAGGGTCGGTGGCGCTCATAAGCCGCGGTGCCTCCGATCGGGGATGCGCAATGCCCTACGTCCTGCGCCGGCGTCGGCGCCCGTTCCCGTTGCCGTTCCCGTTGCCGTTGCGTGGCCTGTAGCGGACGCGGTCGGGTCCGACGAGCCGGCGCGCGGCGTCGAGGAGTTGGGCGGAGGGGGCGACGGCCATGGCGGAGCCGGCCTTGATGACGTAGGTGCCTCGGTCGGGGACGTGGATGCGGACGTAGGCGGGTGCCTGGCCGCTGTGAGAGGCGCACAGGTCGCGGACCTGGGTGATGAGCGTGGCGTCGGCGTCGTCGCTCTCGAGGTCGAAGACGATCCCGCCTGCGAGCATGGCGTGCGCGGCTTGCATGGGGATGATCTGCTGCGCGCGGAGCTGGGGTTCGTTGCCCTGGTAATCCACCCGCGCGCGCAGGAAGACGATGGCGTTGGGCTCGAGGTAGCGGCCGTACTGCTCGTACTCCTGGGCGAACATGACGCCGCGGGCCGAGCCTTCGAGGTCGGAGAGCTGGTACCGCGCCCAGCGCTTGCCCTCGAAGGGCCCTTTGCGGGTGACCGCGGGCTTCACGCTGTCGATGATTCCGCCCACGATCACCTCCTCGCCGTCCTCCTTGTCCCCAAGCTGGGCGGTCGTGCACGTGGCGTACATGGCCAGCACGTCCTCGTAGGGGGCGAGGGGATGGCCGGAGAAGTAAAAGCCGAGCAGGTCCTTCTCCCAGGCCAGGCGCTCGCTGTCGGGGACGGGCGCGACGTGCGGAAGCTGCTGCTCGGGGACGGGCTGTGCGCTGTCGTCGAGAAGGTCGAAGAGGCTGGTCTGGCCGCGCGCCCTGTCGCGCTGGGCGGAGGCGGCCATGGCCATGGCATCGTCGAGCACGGCGAGAAGCTGGGCGCGGGTGCCGCCGAGGCCGTCGAAGGCGCCGCAGCGGATGAGGCTCTCGATGGTCGCGCGGTTCGCAGCCTTGGTGTCCACCCTCTCGCAGAAGTCGTAGATGGAGACGAACGGGCCGCCCCCCTCGCGAGCGGCGACGATCGCGTCCACGGCCTTGTCGCCGACGCCCTTGATGGCGGACATGCCGAAGCGGATGCTGCCGCCCTCGGTGCGGAACTCGTTGCAGGAGTTGTTGACGTGGGGCGGCAGGATGGCGATGCCGTGGGCCGTGGCGTCGCGGACGAAGGCGTTGACCTGGTCGCGATTCGAGTGCTCGCAGGTCATCGAGCCGGCGAAGAACTGGACAGGGTAGTGTGCCCGCAGGTAGGCCATGCGGTAGGTGAGGTAGCCGTAGGCGGTCGAGTGAGCCTTGTTGAAGCCGTAGCCGGCGAAAAACTCGATGAGCGCGAAGACCTCCTCGGCGCTCCTGGCGTCGAGGCCGCTGGCGGCGGCGCCGCTGACGAATGCCTCGCGGCGGGCAGCTATAACGTCCTCATGCTTCTTGCTGATCGCCTTGATCATCGTGTAGGCGTCGCCCATCGACAGCCCGCCGATGTCGTGGGCGATCTGCATGATCTGCTCCTGGTAGACCAGCACGCCGTAGGTGGGAGCGAGGTATGGCTCGAGCGCCGGGTGGAGGTAGGTGACCTCCTCGCGGCCGTGCTTGCAGTTGATGTACTTGTCCACCATGCCGCTCTGGAGCGGCCCGGGCCGGTAGAGGGCGACGAGCGCGATTATCTCCTCGATATTGTCGGGCTTCAGGCGCGTCAGGAGGTTGCGCATGCCGGAGGAGGCAAGCTGGAAGACGCCCTCCGTCTCGCCGCTGTGCAGGAGCGCGTACGTCTCGGGATCGTCGAGCGGGATGGCCGCCAGGTCCACCCGCTCGCCTGTCTCCGCCTCGATCAGCGCCGCGATCGTGTGGCAGATCGTCAGCGATCGCAGGCCCAGGAAGTCCATTTTCAGCAGGCCGATCTTCTCGACGTCGCCAAAGGCGAACTGCGTGGTCACGGTGTCGCCGGTCTTGGCGAGCGGCACGTGCTCGACAAGGGGGCGGTCGGAGATGACGACGCCGGCAGCATGGACCGAGGCGTGTCGCGCGAGGCCCTCGAGGCGCATGGCCACGTCGAGGAGGCGGCGGACCCGCTCGTCGCGCTCGTAGCGGGCCCGCAGATCGGGCGCCTGCTCGAGCGCCTTCTGGATGCTGATGTGGAGCACCTCGGGGACGAGCTTGGCGATCTCGTCCACTTCCTTGAGCGGGAAGTCAAGCACCCGGCCCACGTCGCGGATCGCCGCCCGGGCGCCAAGGGTGCCGAACGTGATGATCTGGGCGACGCAGTCCTCGCCGTACTTGCCGCGCACGTAGCGGATCACGTCCTCGCGGCGGCGCTCGCAGAGGTCCACGTCGATGTCCGGCGGCTCGCGGCGCTCGGGGTCGAGGAACCGCTTGAACAGGAGGCCGTGCTGCACAGGGTTGAAGTCGGTCATCCTCAGACAGCGGGCGATCAGTGTGCCCGCGCCCGAGCCCCGCAAGCCCACCGGAATATCCTGGCTCCGCGCGTATTCCACGAAGTCGCGCACGATGAGGAAGTAGCTCGCGTACTCCATCTCTGCGATGACCGCAAGCTCTTCTTCGAGCCGATCGGTCATCTCCTGCGGCGGGTTGCCGTCGTACCAGCGGTTCAACTCGTCACTGGCGAGCGCCCGCAGGTGCTCGTCGTTCGTCATCTCACCGGAGTCGAAGGGCGGGAAGTGCCGCGTTGAGAAGTCCAACGCCACCTCACATCGCTCGGCGATCGCCATCGTGGTGGCCAGCGCCTCGGGATGGTCCGCGAACCGACTGGCCATGTCATCGGGGGAGGCAAAGTAGAACAGGTCGCTGCCGAAGGTCATCCTGTCCTCGTCGGTCAGCAGCTTCCCGGTGTTGATGCAGAGGAGGACCTCGTGAGCGGCGGCGTCGTCGCGGCGCATGTAGTGGATGTCGTTCGTCGCGACGAGCGGGATGCCGAGCTTGGCGGACAGCGTCAGCTCGCCTTCGTTGACGGTCCGCTGGTCATCGAGGCCGTTTTCCTGGACTTCGAGGTAGTAGCGGCCATCGCCGAACAGCTCGTGGTACCGCCCGGCCACGGCGCGGGCCTCGTCGAGTCGGTCGGCCATGATGTGGTGCGCCACCTCGCTCTTGAGGCAGCCGCTCAGGCAGATCAGGCCCTCGCTGTGCTCGCTGAGCACCTCCCAGTCGATGCGCGGCTTGTAGTAGAAGCCTTCGAGGTAGGCGATGGTGGCCAGGCGGATGAGATTGCGGTAGCCCGTCTCGTTCTCGGCGAGCAGGGTGAGGTGGAAGGCGGCCTCCTTGATGCCGCCGGTCACCTCCTTGATGTGCCGGCTCTTGGGCGCCACGTAGGCCTCGTAGCCCAGGATCGGCTTCACGCCCGTGTCCGTCGCCTCGCGGAAGAACTCGACGGCGCCGAACATGTTCCCGTGGTCGGTCACGGCGACGGCGGGCATCCCGTATCCCTTTGCCGTCTCGACGAGCTCGGGGATCTTGCACGCCCCGTCGAGCAGCGAGTAGTGACTGTGGACATGGAGATGGACGAACTCGGGTGCCATGAACGCCTCCCGGCGGGTTGGGCCAGCGTGGCGGTGGTGTCGGTTTGGAGGGGCTCGGGGCCGCTCCGAGCCTCGATCTGGCGCCCTCGCGAGGGCACCAGGGAGTGGGCTTCACATCGCCCGACATACAACGCTCGGTAGTCTACCGGCCCACGCGGATGGAGTCAACAGGAAAAAAGTCAGACGTAGACGGATTCCCCGAAGGGAGGGACAAAGCCCCGTCGCTCACGCCTTCAGATACCGAGTCTGCGGAACATATCCTCCGCGTTCTGGCACCGAACCAGCTCCCGACCCGCATCGGTGAACGCCAGCGTTCGCTGCGTCGTCTCGTTCAGCGCTCTGGGCACGGCAGCGGAGTTCCGGTTCGTAGTTCGACCTTCCGGCCGGCCGTCTCGCTGCTCTTCCCACCGCTCCCTCATGACAAGGCTCCAGATACGACGGCGATGGATTTCCTCACGGCATCAGGCCTTCATCCCACGCCTCGACGTACGCCGGTGGCCGCTCACCCGCCAGCAGCGCGGCGAGGGCGAGGAGGGCTTTGCGGGCGTCGGCGATGGGGTGGTAGAAGGCGGTCCAGTTCTCGCTGTCCTCCCCGTCATGGTTGGGGATGACGTGGTCGAAGCGCCAGGCGTCCTGGAGCTCGCGATAGGCGCTCGTGCAGCGGCGCTCGATCTCCTCGAGGTCGAGGAGGGAGAGCAGCCCCTTCTGCCGTGTCGTGCGGCGCAGCAGCTTGCGGCGCATCACATCGGCCACGAACTTCGGGAGATCGACCCGAAGCTCGGGCTGCCTGAGAAACTCGATCTCCTCCCTCGATAGCGGGGACAGGAAGACGCTCAGGCGCTCGACTCCAGGCGGCAGCGGGCAGTCGAGGAGCTGGCAGCCGACGAAGGGGTTGCCCTCGAAGAAGGCGTCGCCCGTAGCGGTCAGGCGCTCGACGTCGCGGAGGTCAAGTGCCTGGAGGTCGCCGCGGACGTCCATGACCACGAAGTGGTCGTCCTCGCGCAGCGCCTCGACAGCGTCGCGGGGGCGGAAGTGGTAGTCCACCCCGTCCTCCTCCGCGGGCCGGGGGGCGCGGCTGTTGTAGAGCACGATCTGCTGGAGGCCCCCCGCCAACTCGGGGTAGAACCTGCCCAGCGCCGCATACAGCGGGCCCTTGCCCACGCACGACGGGCCGGAGAGAATCACGAGACGGCCCATGTTCGTGTCTCCTTGTGGCGGTTCGGAGCGCGATCCCTCATCCGCTGGCCTCACGCCGGCTTGCCCTTGGGCTCGAAGCGGATGGCGACGCCGTAGACGTCTTCGAAGAGGCCGGCCTTCCGCTCGGCGGCCCAGACAGCGTAGGCAAGGTCGCCGCCGCCGCGGACCTCGATGACCCAGTGCATGGGCGTCCGCCGGACCGCGTCGAGCTGCTCGACGGCGCGCTCGTGGGCGCGGTCGAGGCCGTCGGCGAGGCGCAGGATGGCGGCCAGCCGCCGCACCGTCTCCTGGTCCTCGTCGCCCAGCTCGGCGAAAGCCGCGTGCTTGGCCTTGGGCTTCGCCTTGCGATGGTAGCGGGCGACGTTGGCGACCAGGAGCTGCTCGTCGGGCTCGAAGCCGACCAGCGGCCGCTCGAGGATGAGGCGGAGCGAGTGTTTGTGGTGGCGCTGGTAGCTCACCGAGATCCCGATGTCGTGGAGCAGCGCTGCGCAGCAGAGCAGCTCGTGCTCGCGGTCGCCCATGCCGTGGAGCGGCTCGAGCTCGCGGAAGAGGATGGCGGCGAGCCGGGCGACCTGGCGGAGGTGCGCCAGCTCCTCGGGATGCTCCCGGGCGAGGGCCAGCGCGCTCTCGACCTTCGGCGTTGTGGGAAGGACGCCCACGACATCGGCGGGATCGCTCATAGTGCCCTCAGCACGTGAGGTGGAAGATCGCGGCCCTGCGTCCCTTCGCACGGTTGTAGGCCGCGGCCGCCTCGGGGGTCGGAAGCGTCTTGAACCCCAGCCGCCGTGCCTTCAGGTACTCCTCCCCGTCGGCGGTCAGCACGGCGGCGCCCTGCTGGCCGGTGCCGATGATGAGGACATCGGGGTGACCCTGGCAGGCCTTGTCCAGCTCGTTCGCGTCGATCTTGTGGGAGGTCCCGAGTCGCTCCTTGACGCGCTTCTTGTTCCGCTTGCGCGCCTTGCCGTCGGCGCCGATGCGGACGTCGGTCCTATATGTCTTGCCGCCGATGACGATCTGGCCGAACTCCGTGCTCTCGATGGTCGGGTAGTCTGGGACGGGGAGCTTGACCTTCATCGGGTCCTCGCCGCGGGCCTCCATGGCGAGGGCCACGGCGCCCAGCACGACGGCGTCGTCGCCGAGCTCGCTCTCGGCGATATAGCAGCCGGGCCGCGCGCCGGGCAGCGCGTCCGCGCCAACGATCTCCCGCACAACGGGCAGCACCCATCGCCCACAGGCCTCGATCACCCCGCCGCCGAGGATGATCACCTCGGGGTCGAGCAGGTGGCGGATGGTCAGACAGCCGTAGCCGAGAACCTCGGAGGCGCGGCGCACGATCCTCGTAACCACCTTGTCGCCCGCCTTCAGGGCCTTGCGCAGGACACTGCTCTTGAACAGGCCGTCGCTCTTCTCGACCAACCGGGTGGCCACGGTGTCCTTGCCGGCTGCGACGGCCTGGCGGATGTCGCGCTCGATGGCGGTGCGGCTGGCGAGGGCCTCCCAGCATCCGCAGTTCCCGCAGCCACACTGGGGGCCGCCAATCTCGACGATCATATGGCCCACCTCGCCGGCCGCCTCGCGGCTGCCCCGGACCAGCTTCCCGTTCATGATCACCCCGCCGCCGATTCCTGTGCCGACCATGACGCAGACGGCGCTCTGAGCCCGGCGGGCCGCTCCCAGCCACTTCTCCCCGAGGGTCCCCATATTCACATCGTTGCCGATGGCAACAGGCACCCCGAAGCGCTCTTCCACGACAGGCACGATGACGACGCCCGTGAGGTTCATATTCGGCGTGACGACGATCGTCCCCGTATCTGGGTCCACGACGCCGGGGATGGTGAGGCCGATGCCGCCGAGCTCGTCGGGCGCGACCTTCTGCTCGTCGAGGGCATTGGCGATGGCCTCGAGGATGGCCGCGACGGTCTTCTTGGGCTTCGCGTCGCGGGGGGTGGGCGTACGGTGGCTGCCGAGAATGTCGCCGCCGGGCGTGACGACGGCGGCCATGACCTTGGTGCCCCCCACGTCCACGCCGACGTACAGGCTGGGCTTGCGGGTCCGCTTGCGGGATCTCGCCACGGTGTGTTCCCCTCTGGCTGGGCTTCAGGGCGGGGCCTGAAGTGCCATATGTGCGGGTGGGAGTCGCGCGGCGTGACGCCGCGACGCCGCTCCGTCGGGGGATTATGCCGGGTCCGGCGGCGCGAGTCAATCACCCGTTTCGGGGGCACCTGACGACTTCCTTGAGGCGCTGGACGTGGCTGGCACGCGTGAAAGCTCTCCAGGCCTTCGAGGCGCGTCTGAGGTGGCGGGCCCGCTGCTCGCGGAGGCGGCCGAGCAGGGTCCTGACGGCGTCGCGCTCCGCAGCGTCGGCCGCCCCGCGCCGCCGCTCGCAGTAGGCAAGGACCCGGTCACGGTAGACATCGGCGTCGTGGACGTCGCCGAGCTCGTCCTGGAGCGCGGTCGCCGGCTCGGTCACCCCGATCAGCCGGCCGGGGTAGATGTCGGCGAGGAACACGGCGGTGTAGCGCAGGCGCTTGCACTCGATGCGCAGTTCGTGCTGGGTCTCGGGCGTCAGGCGGTCTAGCCGGCGGTCGTACCGAAGCACCTTCTTGAGCTGCCTCCATACGAGCCGCGGCGCGGCCTCGGCGATGGGCTCCTCGCAGGCCTCGCCAGGCGGGAACAGGCTGCCCTCCCCGCCCACCGGCGCCCGGAGCATCGGGTAGAAGCGCTCGATGAACTGCTGGTAGCGCTCGGCGGCGAACGCGTCGAGCAGCTCGCTGTAGTGGCGCCGCCGCCGCGCGCGCATCGCGTGGAGCAGCCGCCTCAGGAAGGGCCGGTGCTCACGCGGCGTGCCGTCGCGATGCCGCGCCAGGAAGCCCAGGAAGACGTCGAGGTCGCGCACGGCGCCCAGCCTGCGGGCGAACCACTTGACCTCGGCCTGGAAGGCGTCCCGCGGCCCGTTGAGCGCCTCGTCGAAGACGCGCAGCGCGGAACGCGAGCGGCGGAGGGCGACCCGCAGCTCGTGGACGTACTCGATGTCCTCGTCGTAGCAGAGGCCGTAGGTGCGGCCCATGAAGGTCTCGAGCTGCTGGAGGAGGACGCGGCGGCACGTCTCGGCCACCGAGTGGTCCGGCAGGATCAGCCCCGGCCAGGGCGGCGGGCCGTCGTGGACCCGCACGGCGCGGATGCGGCGAGGCATCAGGGCGTTCCACAGCCCCGCCCGCTCCAGCGCCGCCGGCGCATCGGCCTCCGCCGAAGGGCCGGCCACCAGCAGGTCGATCCCCTCGCCGTCGTCCACCACCCCCACCAGGTATGTCCCCTGGATGCGCGAGGCGTCGAGCCCGTCCGCCAGCCGCACCAGCGCGGCGATCCGCAGCGCGGGCGGAACGCCCTGCCTGTCGCCGGGCTGACAGACCAGTGGGCCGAAGTCGGTGGCCCCGCCCATCACCGCCCCGTTGCTGGCGCTGACCGCCTCCAACGCCTCCTGGATGACCCGATACTGGGCGCTGGTCAGCCGGGGGAAGGCGTCGGCGAGTGTGGGCCGCCGCCGCGCCGCTGCCGGCGCGTGCTCGCCGTTGGCGCCGTCGTGCGTGTGGAGCGTGGCCACCACCTGGAGGAGAGGCCGCGAGGTTTTCGTCAGGCCGTGGACGTGGCGGGTCTCGGCAAAGAGCTGCTCACAGAGGGCAGCTACGCGTTGGGCGTGCGACTCATCGAAGTCAAGTGCCTCGGACAGGCCCTCTAGCTGGGCTCGCGATACCGCTTTGGCCATGCGTACTAAGCACCTCCCGGCACTCGCCATCGATCTCCGATCTTAGGGAAGCAGACGCGGTATGTCAAGAGACGTATCCAGCGCACAGCGAGAAGGGGTCGCCATGTCAGCCGCGCATCGCGATTCTGTCAGGGCTGTGTCATGACGCGCGCCGCTCTGCCCTGAGCGCTCGCCTCGCCTGGACGCTTGAAGCGACGCTGCGCCTCTGCTAGAATCGGCCCCCCCAGCCATAGTGGAGGAAGCGTGCATGTCCATGCGCGACCGTTTCATCGTCCCGCCGGACACCGCGGTGACCCTCGGGGACCACGACACCCGCTTCACCGCCGGCATCAAGGGCAAGAAGGAGGCGCGGAAGCGTCTCGACAAGAACATCGAGCGCCTGGCTGAGCTTCAGTACCTGCTGTGGGCCGAGAACCGCCGCGCCCTGCTGATCGTCCTCCAGGCGATGGATGCAGGCGGCAAGGACGGGACGATCCGCCACGTGATGAGTGGCGTCAACCCCCAGGGCGTCAAGGTCACAGGCTTCAAGGTGCCGACCGAGGAGGAGGCGGACCACGACTTCCTCTGGCGCATCCACAAGGCCGTCCCCCGCAAGGGTGAGATCGGGATCTTCAACCGCTCCCACTACGAGGAGGTCCTGGTCGTGCGGGTCCACGAGCTGGTGCCGCGGGCCGTCTGGTCGCAGCGCTACGGCCAGATCAACGCCTTCGAGGCGCACCTGGCGGCCAATGACGTGGTCATCCTCAAGTTCTTCCTCCACATCAGCAAGGACGAGCAGCGGGAGCGGCTCCAGGCACGCATCGACGACCCGACGAAGCACTGGAAGGTCAACCCCGACGACCTCGCCGAGCGGCAGCTCTGGGACGACTACATGGCGGCGTTCGAGGACGCGCTGAGCCGGTGCAGCACGGCCGCCGCCCCGTGGTTCATCATCCCGGCCGACCGCAAGTGGTTCCGCAACCTCGCGGTCTCCGAGATCATCGTCGAGACCCTCGAGGCCCTCGACATGCACTTCCCGCCGCCCACCTGCGACGTCGCGAAGCTCGTCGTCGAGTAGCCCCCCGCCACGGCGGCACGGGAGGGCGACGCTCCCGCCGAGCCGCGCTGGCGGGAAGGGTGGATCTCACGCAGAGCGGACCGGAGAAGGGAACGGTGGATGAAGATCGCCCTCATCGGCGACGTCCACGGCAACCTCCCTGCCCTTGAGGCAGTGCTGGCCGACGCTCAGGCACGTGGCTGCGAGGCGGTGTGGAACATCGGGGATTTCGTCGGCTACGGCCCTTTCCCTGACGAGTGTGTCCGCCTGCTCCGCAAGCGGGCCGACGTCAGTGTCATCGGCAACTACGACCAGAAGGCCCTCAAGTTCCCGAAGAAGGACAAGAAGTGGCGGAAGTCGAAAGGGCGGGAGAAGTGGCGGGCTTTCGGGTTCGCCTATGAGCGCTTGTCGAAAAAGAGCCGCAAGTTCCTCAGGGGCCTGCCCGAGCAGATGCGGTTCGAGGTCGAGGGCTACCGCGTGCTGATCTGCCACGGGAGCCCCGCCGACGTCTCCGAGCACTTGTGGCCCGAGCCGCCCGCCGCGAGGATGCGCGAGCTGGCGGCGATGGCCGACGCCGACATCGTGGTCTGCGGCCACTGCCACCGGGCTTTCGTCCGCGAGGTGGCCGGCGTGACCTTCATCAACACCGGCACCGTCGGCCGCCCCGACGACGGCGACCCGCGGGCCTGCTACGCCGTCCTCGAGCTCTCGCCGGGGCACCTTGCCGTCGAGCACCATCGAATCGCCTACGACGTGGAGCGCACGGTGGCGGCGCTGCGCGAGGCCGGCCTCCCCGAGACCTTCGCCGAGATGTTCCGCCAGGGGAGGAACCTCGACGGCCTGGCGGGTGACTAGCGGTGGACCTCGAAGGCCGCGCGGTTCGACGCGACGGTGACGGCTCCCTCGCCGCTGGGGCTGGGGAATGTCCTGGCGGCTCGCACGGTGTAGGTCCCTGGCTCCGAGAGGTCGTAGAGCTGGTCGAGGGGCAGGGTGAGGGCGCGCTCCTGCCCCGGCTCGACGGTCCAGGCCGAGGCGCTCAGGGCCTTCGCCGTCGTGACGCGCTCGCCGAACTCCGTGAGCTCTGCCCGCCAGAGCCCCCGCTTCACGGTGAGCGTGCAGGCCGTCCACTTCGAGCTCTCGGCCAGCAGGGCAGGCGCGTCTCCGTCGTTGCGGAACACGATGGTGATCTCGACTGGCGCGCCGACGGCGACCGGCGCAGTGGGCACCGAGACGGAGAGCCTGCACCCCTGGACGGCTTTGCCCCACTCTCGCTCGCCTGCCGCCATCGCATCGTCTCCCGTCTCACGGTGAGCCGCTCATCTCCCGCCACTCCTGGGCGGTGGCCCTGCCGCGCCAGCTCGGCAGTCTTGTGCTGTCGGCCCCCCGGTCGTCGTTGGTCATGCCGGTGCCCGAGCGCTGGACGGGCTCCCAGATGTTCGTCTGGGCATCGGACTGCCGCGACTCCCCGGCCCAAGTCCAGTTGGCTCGGGCGAGGGTGACCCAGATGTTGTCGGAGCCGGACGGGCAGTACATGAGGAAGAGCTGGAAGCGCTCGTCCACGGAGATCGTGCGGTCGGTGCCTTCGAGCTCGGCCGAGGGGCTGTCGTTCATTTCGAGGGTGGCGGAGCCGCCGCCGGCGATGTCGGCGGTGTCGTACTGGGGGCCGAAGGCGTCGTCGAGGAGGAAGCCGGCAGTGCCGAGAGCCCAGGTGCGGCCGCGGCTGTCGGTGCCCGTGCGATTGACGAAGGCGAGCTGGGTGAAGCCGATTCGACCTGCCCCCTCCGCAGGGACGCTGACCCCGGCCTGGGCACGCATGCCGTAGCGGTCACGCTGGTCGCGCTGCGACGGGTCGTAGGCGGCCAGCCGGACGCCCGGGAGCAGGTAGTTGCCGTCGCAGAGGGTGACGCAGGAGGTGTGGAGGGTGAAGCCGCTGACCGTGGGCCGCAGGATCTCGAAGGTGGTCTCCGCAGTCAGCGTCGTGCCCTCGACCTCGGCCGACACCTGCACCCGCTTGCCGCCGGCGTCGATCCAGTAGAAGGCGATCTCCGCCTGCCCCAGGTCCTCATCGTCGAGCTGCTCGATCGCGCTCCGATCGTAGTCGGACGTCTGGCTCTGGAGCGTGTAGTCCTTGACCTTGGCCGAGGGGATCTGCCAGCGGATGTTGCGCATCTCGTGGCCTGATGGGCGGAGGCGGACTCGGAGCTGGATCTTCCGGCCGACCATCTCGCGCTGCGACTGCCCGTTGAGGACGCCGCCGCCGGCCACGCTGGCGTCCACGATCTGCAACTCGCAGGGCTCGAGCGAGAGGGTGACGATGTTGTTGGTGTCTGGGACCACGGTGCCGGAGGTCGAGCTGTCGAGATAGCCATCGGCGCCGGCGGTGACACGGTAGTCGCCCTCGTTGGGCTCGGCGACGACGTAGCGGCCCTCGGGGTTGGTCCCGCCGCTGTAGAAGTTCGGGCCAGTGGCGTCCACGGCGGCGCCCTGGATGGGGTCGCCGCTCTCGCGGTCCACCACGATGACCGTCAGCAGACAGGACGGGCAGTTGCCAGTCGGGCAGTCGATGGGCTCGGTGCGGAAGCTGGCATCGATGTCCGCGTCGGCGTCGGTCATCGCGTCGTAGTCGGTGTCGTGGTCGTCCATCGCGCACCCGGTTCCTCAACGCGGCCTTCGGCCGCAGCCCAAGAGGAAAACTCGGACTGGGCACACTAGAAAACCAAGCCAACTCCGTTGGTTTGGTTTGCCTCTCCAACAGCTCCGCGGCCACACCACTTGCCAGCGAAGAGCACGCCTTACGGGATCGACCGCACCCTTCGGCAGGCTCAGGGTGCCGCTCGACCCCATAAGGTGTGCCCAGTCCGAGTTTTCCTCGGCCCAACCTGCGCGGGAGGTGCGCGCATGTTGCGCTGGAAGAGCTTATCGCGGCAGGTCAAGCCTGGCGGGGCCGGAGGCGGCCCGCCGCCCTGCGCCGCCGCGTCTCCTCCCACAGACGATCCATCCTCACGCTCGGCGCTTGCCGCAGAGTCACGTCGTTGAGGATGCCTTTGGCCCAGGCCATCTCCTCGCGGGTCTCGAAGTCCCTGCCAAGGAGGAACAGCAGGTCCACGTACCGACAGACGTCGCGCTCGGCCGACAGGCCGTGGCCCTCAGCCCGCTCGATGCCCTCGACCACCAGCTCGCGGACGCCGTCCTCGCCAAGCGCCTTGCAGTCGTCTGGGAACACTTTCCGGACGTGTGCCTCCAGGCGCTCCTGGAAGCGCTCGCGAGTGACCGCGGCCAGAGCGTCCATCTGCTTCTGTCGGATGGTCAGCATCACGCCACCCATGGCACAGAGAGCCGAGCATGCACGGCGATAGGTCCAAGCCCCGACCCATGTCTGCCTTTTCTATGTTCGCGCGAGGTCGCCGCGCTGTCAAGGCAGTTCCGGTAGCCCGAAGGCGGGACCACAAACGGGAGAATGGCGGTTCGTAGTCTAGCAGTCCGTGGCAGAAGTCCTTCGCAGACGAGTGCGAGGGATTCGGGTCGAGGTCAAGGCGCGAGATCGCAGGCGAATCGGTGGATTCGTCGAGATCTCGCAACGCGGAGATCGGCCCGAAGACCCGCACGCAGTCCGAACGGACTTCTGCCACGGGCTGCTAGCCTTCAGACTGTCTTCCAACGAGGGGACTTTCCGGAACAGGAACTACGGAGCAAAACTGCTTGAACCGCAGGCCCCCTCCTGCTATCATATGAAATCTGACATCTAGTTCCTGTTGCGGAAAGTCCCGGTGCGGGAGGGCGAAGCTCCCGCTGAGCCGA
>CAZDNN010000059.1:13746-18135 GCA_964506385.1 uncultured Planctomycetota bacterium | reverse complement strand
AAGACCTTGGTGTAGGTCGCGGGGTTCGACCTTGGGGTGCAGCCGATGGGGCTCTGGTCGATGATGATGACCTTGTAGATGCGGCCCATGCCGGTGATGCGGCGGTGGGCGCCGGGCTTCGCGCGGCTGTCGTGGAAGTGCCGCATCAGCGCGCGATAGAGAATGTCGTTCACCAGCGTGCTCTTGCCCGAGCCGCTCACACCTGTCACGCAGACCACGCCGCCCAGCGGGATGGCCACGTCGATGGCCTTGAGATTGTGCTCCGCAGCCTTCCGCACGACAAGGGCATTTCGCTTCGTCATCCGTCGCCGCCTCTGCGGGATCTCGATGCGGAGCGCCCCGCTCAGATACTGCCCCGTGAGCGACTCGGGGGCCGCGACGATCTCCTCCAGCGTCCCCTCCGCCACGACGCGGCCGCCGTGGATCCCGGCGGCGGGTCCCAGGTCGATGATGTGGTCGGCACTGCGGATTGTCTGTTCGTCGTGCTCGACCACGATCACCGTGTTCCCCAGCCCCTGGAGCCGCCGTAACGTCTTTATGAGCCTCGCGTTATCGCGATGGTGGAGCCCGATGGTCGGCTCGTCGAGGACGTAGCACACGCCCACCAGCCCCGAGCCGACCTGTGTGGCGAGCCGAATCCGCTGCGCCTCCCCGCCCGACAGAGTTGCGCTCCCACGATCCAGCGTCAGGTAGCCCACCCCCACGTCGGCCATGAACTGAAGCCGCTGGGTGACCTCCTTGAGGATCGGCTCGGCGATGGCGGTCCGCTCAGGGGTGAGCTCCAGGCTCCGCAGGAAGCCCAGTGCGTCCACCACCGACAGGGCAGCCACCTCGTGGATCGCCTTGCCTCCCACCGTCACCGCCCGCGACTCCGGCCGCAGCCGCGCCCCGCCGCAGGCCGGACAGGGGAGCTCGCCCATATATCCCAGCAGGCGGCTCTTGACCGCGTCGCTCTCCGTCTTCTCGAATCGCTCGGCGAGGCTGGGGATGACGCCCTTGAACGTCGCGCCGTACTTCGCCTCGTCGGCCTCGGTGGTGCCGTGGAGCAGGATGCGGCGAATGCCCTTCGGCAGCCGCCCGAAAGGCGTCTCCAGGGCGATGCCGAAGTCCTCGGCAAATCGACGTAACGCCCGATTGTACCAGGAGCTAAGGGCCTCGCCGCGCCGCCAGGCATGGATGGCGCCCTCGGCCAGGCTCAGCGAGGGGTCGGGCACGACCAGGTCGGGGTCCAGCTCCATCCGCGTGCCGAGGCCGCCGCACTGCGTGCACGCTCCGTACGGGCTGTTGAAGGAGAACATCCGTGGCGTCAGCTCTTCCACACTCACCCCGCACTCGGGGCAGCCGTAGTGCTGGCTGTAGAGTGTATCTTCCCAACCTGTTCCCACGCCGCGAGATACGACGACAAGCCCGTCGCCGAGCGCGAGGGCAGTCTCGACGGAGTCGTGGAAGCGCGCCCGCCTATCGGGCTCGACCACAAGGCGGTCCACCACGGCCTCGATCGCGTGGTTTCGCCGCCTGTCGAGCTTCGGCGCCTCGTCCACTGGACAGATCGCGCCGTCGATGCGCGCGCGGACGAGGCCCTCGCGGGCGATGCGCTCGAGCACCTCGCGATGCTCGCCCTTCCGCCCGCGCACCATCGGAGCTAAGATCAGGACTCGCATGCCTTTAGGGAGCGCCAGCAGCGCGTCCACGATCTGCTCGGGTGTCTGCTGGCGGATCTCGCGGCCGCACTCAGGGCAGTGTGGCGTGCCGACCCGCGCGTAGAGCAGGCGCAGGTAGTCGTAGACCTCGGTCGTCGTGGCCACCGTCGAGCGCGGGTTGGCGGCGCCGGTCCGCTGCTCGATGGCGATCGTGGGCGGAAGTCCTTCCACGCTCTCGACTTCCGGCTTCTCCATCTGGTCGAGGAACTGGCGGGCGTAGCTCGACAGGCTCTCGACGTACCGGCGCTGGCCCTCGGCGAAGATCGTGTCGAAGGCCAACGACGACTTCCCCGAGCCGCTCAGCCCGGTGATCACCACGAGCTGGTCGCGGGGGATACGCACGTCGATCTGCTGGAGATTATGCTCCGCCGCCCCCTGGATCACGATGCACTGCTCGCAGTCGCTCACGGCACGCCTCGCCGCTCTCCATCTCTCCCCCGCCGATCATACCATAAGCCGCGCCGCGCTCAAATGGCAGGTCGCCTGACCCAGGCATTCTGAGCCGGATCGCAGCCTTCATCTCTGGTCACCTGCCTTCATTCTCTGTAACAATTCTCCGCAATACTCCAGCGAAGTGTGGGCCCGCCGCCGCAGACAATTGGCACGCCTTTCTGCACGCTGTCGGCGAGCAGAGCGTGCCGGTGGCTGGGCGCGCAGCATGATTGCGGACCTGTTTAGGTCCGCAATTATCGTCACTGGGCAACCTGCCAAGCCGTACGAGAAACGACGTGGATCTCTGACAGCGCAACCGCCTAACGGAGACGAGCCACCCCTTGACCGCCCCCCCACCCGGCGTCTACAATGTGGGAGGCCCAGCCTGGCGGGCGGGAACGTAGCTCGCCATCTCAGGGAAGAGCGCATCGTCGCGGACCCGGTTTCCTACGCGACCGAACCCGCGAGCTAAGAGATCACCCGACTCCTTTGCGACGGAGGACTAGCTGTGCGCGCCAAGCACGATGCACTGCGGCTGTTGGCCGGCCTGATCGCCTTCTTGTCCTCGGGCGCTTTCGCGGCCGACCCATCGTGGTATGTGAAGCGGGCCACGTGGGAGCAGACACTCGAGGTGTCCCGGCAGGCCTGGGAGAAGGCCCGTGCGAGCGCGCCGAAGGCCGCGCCGCTGCCCGACTTCGGCAAGGACGACGTGACGGTACTCGCCTGGATCCGCACGAAACGCGGCGGCACCATCCTGGCCAAGGCGCCTGCCACCGGCGACTGGGCGCCCCAGGGCAAGAGCTTCTTCGTGCGCGGCGGGCGCCTCGTCTTCGACGTCGGGTGGGTCGGCACGATCCAGTCGAAGGGGAAGGTCGCCGATGGCCAGTGGCATCATGTCGCCGTCGCGAGACAGGCCAACGCCATTCGCTTCTTCATCGACGGGAAGCCCGCCGGCGGCGGCTCCCTGAAGTTCGCCCCCGACCCCAAAGGTGCTGCGATCAAGATCGGCTTCACCAACGCGAACTTCCCGCGGCCATCGGGCTTCGCCGGCGAGCTCGATGACGTGCGGCTCTATCGCCGCGCGCTCTCCGCCGCAGAGATCGCAGCCCACGCCGAGACGCCCCAGCCGGCCAGAGCCAAGGAGTTGGTGGGCTGCTGGCCCTTCGAGGGCGACCTCGTCGATGCCACGGGCAACCGCAACGACGCGGCGGCACGGGGCAAGGTCGCCTTCGTCAAGGGCAAGGTCGGCCAGGCGCTCAGGCTCGACGGCAAGGCCTACACCGTGGTCGGCGGGACGCCGGACTTCGACGCCCTCGTCTGGCCGCTGCTCGAGCGCGACTTCGGCGTCGTCCGCCTCTTCGACGGCTCCTCGCTGGCTGGCTGGCGCCGCCGCAACCGACCCGGCCACGGCTGGGGCGCCGTGTGGGCCGCCGAGGACGGCGCCATCGACGGCGTGCAGGAATGGCCAGGCTCCTGGGGCATGCTCGCCACCGAGAAGGCCTTCGCCGACCTCGATCTCCGCCTCGAAGTCAAGACCGACTGGCCCCTCGACGCCAGCATCCTGCTCCGCGAATCCGGCTTCGGCCGCGCCTGGCAGGTCACCATTCACAGCCGCGACGACGGTGACGTCGGGGGCATCGCCACAAGCGAGGTTGACGGCCCCCGCGTCCCTGCCAAGGGCTGGAAGAAGCTCTGGAAGAAGGACGACTGGAATCAGCTCCGCATCGTCGTCAAGGGGGATCCGCCCACCATCCGCACCTGGCTCAACGGCCAGCCCATGGCCACGCTCAAGTGCGACAAGACACCCGACCTCCTCAACGCCCGCGGCCCCATCGCCCTCGCCGTCACCGGCCCCCAGGAGGCCTTCAACGACCGCCTCTACGTCCGCAAGGTCTTGCTCCAGCGCCCGTAGCTGCTCCTCCCCAGCGTGACCGAAAGCGCCCGAGCGTGGCCCGAGCGCGTCGTATGATGCGTCTCGCGCTGAGGCAGAGACGCGGAGGATGATCGTGACTTCGCCCGTTGCCGCCACGCGGAGCCCCGTGTTCGCAACGGCCCTGCTCGCGTCGTGCCTGGTCAGAGCGGGCGCGCCGATGGGCACTCCGAGAGAGCCTGAGGGCAAGCCAGCTCCCGGCGAGAAGCCGCCGATGGAGATCTGTGTCGCTATCCGTGTCGGTAAGCCAGGCCCCGACGGCAAGCCCCGGCCGCGCATCACGGTGGACAAGGCCCCGATCGACGACTGGGATCACCTCCGCATGAC
>CAZDNN010000059.1:4827-13646 GCA_964506385.1 uncultured Planctomycetota bacterium | reverse complement strand
CTTCAAGCAGGGAGAGCCCGGCAGGGGCAAGCTCGACGCGCCGCCGAACGGCAAGGGCGAACCCCAAGCCCGCCCGCTCCCGCCGCGGCGTGACGACAACAACTCGATCGTCGTGACCAGGGGCGGCGCCAATGCCAAGCCCGTGCCCCGTATCGTCATCAACGGCGTGCGAATGCTCGATTGGGATCACGTGAGCCGCAGCGTGCAGCACCTGGCAGGCCCCGACCCCGAGGTTCGAGGCAAGGTAGCCGTCAAGATCCAATGCCCCGCCGACGTGCCGTTCGGCTGGGTACACGGCTGTGTGGCGAGTTGCGTGGAGGCAGGCATCTGGCACCTGAGTTTCGCCGAGCCGATGTCCCAGATGACGGGGAACCGCCCGAGCTCGTCGAGCGCCTTGCGGACGAATGCCTCCTGGAAACGCAGCAGCCTGCGGTTGGCGGTGTTGTAGAAGATCCCGTCGCGGCCCGCGTCGGCCGAGCCGGTGGGCAGCTTGGGGATGTGGTTGATGTTGTTGTCAGGATCAAAGGGATGGACGATCCAGCGGCCCTCTCCGCGCTCGACGAGCGGCTCGCACCAGATCTGGATGAGCGGGTAGATGCCGCGCTGAGTCGCGTCCTGCACATACTGGACGGCGCGGCGCCAGTAGCGCTCGTCGAAGCGGTTCAGGTCGTACTTCGGGCCGCCGTCGTTGGCCTTCCCCGGCCCCGTGCGTTCCCAGGGGGCCAGCTCGCCGCCGTTCACCCTGTCGCAGCCTGAGAAGAGCGACGTGCGGTTGCTCGTCGCTCCCCACCTGGCCGCGTGCTCATTGTGCTTGATGGGGTCCACGTCGGTGTCGGGGATGAGCACCCACAGACCGTTGCCCGACAGGGCGACGTGCTTGTCGCCATGGAGGAGCCAGCGGGGGTTGTCGGGACGGGCCTCAGCCCGGCGCCCTGCCGCCTCGCCTCGGGCCCACGCCCCTTCGCGCGGCTGATCTTGCGGTAGGTGACGGGCTTGCGGCGGTCGACCCCGTACCAGTTGCTGTAGACGACGTGAACGTCCTTGCCGTGGGCCGCGGCCTCGAAGAACCAGTAGCCCTGCCGCGGCTCGCCGAACGCGATCGGGTCTGACCACTGACGACTCCCCGGCTCGCGGACGACGAACTTCGGCGGATAGCGCCGAGGCATGAAGGCATAGAAGGCGCCGTCGGCGTCGATCACGAGCCGGCAGAAGCTGTGGGCGTTGCTCTTCGCTATGACCGCTCCTCGCATCACGGAGCCGCTGAAGACCCCGTACTTGAGCTCGGCGGCGTGCCCCTCCTCGTCGCATCGGTTCCAGAGGACGTGGAGCTGGCCCTTCGCATCGATCGCGCCGCTGGGGGAGTCCACGTGTCCGCCGTCGCGGGTGATCTGCTGCGCCTTCCAGCCACCGCGGCGGCGGAGGGCCACGTAGGCCTCGTAGCCCTCCGGCCGCTTGGCCTTGAAGACGATTCGCGGCACGCCGTCCGGCCCGACGGCCACGTAGTGGCAGTGGCTGGTCATCCCGATCAGGGGGACCGCCTTCCGCCACTTCCCCCCACCGCGCTCGCAGCGGAAGGCGCGGAAGCCCTGCTCGAACGTCACGAATAGCTCGCCGCCGCGCCCTCCCGCCATCTGCACCCAGGTCAGTTCCGCGCGCTTGCCGTCGTGGATCTGCACGGGCTTCGACCACGGTCCGCCGGCCTTCACTTGCTGAATGTGGTAGAGGCCGTTGGGCGGCCCAACCGTCGTGTAGACGACGTGCAGGCGGCCAGCCTCGTCGATGGCCGTCGTCACGGCGCCGTTGCGGAAGCGGTCGTGCCGCGCGCCGACCTGCTCGGGGCCGGGGATCTGCTCGGCCTCGCCCCAGCGCGTCCCGTCGAACGCGCAGTGCCGGATGTGCCCGTCCTTCGTCTCCCAGACCACGTGCGGCTGGCCGGTGGCTGGGTGGACGGCGATGTCGCACGAGCCGACGTCGCGCCCTGGGAACACGTGCTCCGGCCCCACCCGCACCGCAGCGGCCACAGGCCGAGCCACGATCGCACAACTGCACAGGAGAAGAAGCACTCCGCCGAGGGAGCGCACGACAAGGCCAGGTCGGCCCACAGGCAGGAAAGCCGCCATCGCTCTCGTCCCCACGCTCCCCAAGCCTCGTGTCCGGCCCGTCATTCTAGGCCGGCCCGGCACCCGGCGCAAGGGCAGACTGCTCCTCGACGGCCCACCCCCGGGCGGCTCACGGGTCGAGGCGCAGCAACTCGCCGCCGGCGGGGTCGAGCGGAAAGGTCGCCGAGCAGACAGGTCCGGTCAAGCGGTGGGTTGACCCACTTGTGGAGGCGTCGGTATAATGCCGGAGCGGGAGGGAGCCAGGAGGATGCTGCCCCCAACGAACGGGGAGTGAGGTAACGAGACGATGCTTCCGACGATCGACCTGTGCGGTCTCAAGATCACGCGGCTGATCATCGGCGGGAACCCCTTCAGCGGGTTCAGCCACCAGAGCCGCGAGCGCGACGAGGAGATGCTCGACTACTACACGACCGAGCGGCTCAAGGAGACCCTCCGCCGCGCCGAGGCAGCGGGGATCAACACGACGATCATGCGCTCCGACCTCCACGTCCACCGCCTGCTCCGCGAGTACTACAATGAGGGCGGGACGCTCCAGTGGATCGCCCAGTGCGGCGCCGACAGCGGCGCCAGGAGCATCCCGCAGGCCATCGACCGCGCCGTCGCCGCGGGGGCCAAGGCCGCCTACGTCCACGGCGGGCAGGTGGACGACTGCTTCGCCAGGCAGGACGCCGACAGCCTGACCGCTTGGGTCGAGCACATCCGCAGCCACGGCATCCCCGCCGGCGTCGCCGGCCACCACCCCGACGCCCACCGCTGGGTCGATGGCCTCGGGATCGCCGACTTCCACGCCGTGGCCTTCTACAACTGCGGCAGCCTCCACGACGGCAAGGGCGAGAAGTTCGAGCCCAGCGACCCACCCCGGGCCGTCGCGGCGATCCGGGAGATCGCCAAGCCCTGCATCGGCTACAAGATCATGGCCGCCGGCCGCGTGGACGCCCGCGAGGCCCTCGAGTTCGCCCTCGCCCACATCAAGCCCACCGACGCCGTCAACGTCGGCATCCACCGCGGCGACAAGGACGATATGGTGGAGGAAGACGTGGCCATCGTGGAGGACATCCTCACCCGCCAGCCGGTGGCGTAGTTGGCGTGCTGTTGGGTGGTCGGTGTTGGGGGTGAGGAAGACCAGACAAGAGCGCCGGCAGCGCAGTCGGCGCCAGGCCAAGGCGGGGCGCGAGGGGCACGTGCGCGTCACTCCTCCCTGAGTTGTGCCTCCACAAGCTCAGCGATCTCCTGCACGAATTCAACGGCTTCCCGCAACCAACCTTCGACCATCGCCTGCTCGAAGGTGGCCAAGTCGGCGTAGTCCGCCTTCTGTCGATGCTGGAACATGCGGCGGTAGAAACGCCCCCGCCGAACCGGCACACGGCCCGTGTTCACCCAGAACTGGTCGAACAGCGCGCGGACGCCGCTATGCTTCGACACGCGCCGCCCCTCAGTAAGCACCAGGGCAGAGACGGCGTAGAAACAGGCGTAGCAGAGTCTGCTGACCAGTGCCCCGTCCCGATGAGCACACGCACCTCGTCGAGGCTTTCCTGTGCTCGGAGGAGGCGGTGCTCGATGTACGCCTTGTCTGCCGGCTTCACAGGACGATGCCTTCAGCCTCTATGTTCTGGTGCAACGGCATGGCACGATGGAGGGGAGTGTCCCACTCCGTGCGGCTGAAGAACATCAGGGACATGACCACGCCCTCCCTGAGTTCCAACTCATATACCGCATCCCCGATCCGGTCCTGCTCATCGATCGACAGAGGCCGGTCTGTGAGCACGAGGACGTCGAAGTCGGAATCGGGCTCTCCCGCCCCCCTCGCCCTGCTCCCGTACAGCAGGACCGTGGCTTTCGGGACGAAGCCGTGGATGATCTGCTTGCACGCCAGAAGCACGGAGCGGGCCTCCGGCGCGAGCACAACCGTCTCGTCCAGCGTTCGCATCTCTGCCTTTCCAAAGGGGCGCTCAGCGGTAGAGCGGCCCAAGCCTGGCGCAGGCGCGGAAGTCGTCGCCGCCGCAACGGTCCCAGAGGGTCGGGCGGAAGATCTGGCCGGCGGGCACGTTGTGCATGTCCACCGGGATGCGGAGCATGGCGTTGAGGGTCACGAGGTCGGCGCCGATGAGGCCGAAGCTGTTGGCATCGTGGTTCGGGCCGATGCGGCTCATGTACTCGAAGCTCGACATGCCGCGCGGCGTCCAGTAGGTCTCGGGCCACGTCGGGTCGGTCACGCCGCTGATGTGCTCGGCGACCTCGTGCGGCAGCTCGATGGTCTCGCCCTCGACGACGGAGCAGGTCATCTCGTCGCCCACCACGTTGTAGCGATAGGCCGTCATGGGCACGCCGCCGGGGGTGCGGTAGTGGCTGGAGAGGCCGTCGCCGGGGAAGTAGGTGAGCTCGGCCTTCATGTACTTCGTGCCCGCGATGGCCTGCGCCATGAGCTCCTGCTGGAGCGACTCGTCGCTGCGGATGGCGTTCCAGACCTCCTGGATGGACATGGACTCCCCGCCGGGGACGAGGCGGATGATGTCGATGGCGTAGTCGAGTGCGCCGGCGCCGGAGTTGCGCTTGTCGATGATCCCCTGTGGGCAGATGTCGGCGACGTCGATGCCCGTGGCCGCCTGGATGCTCTGGGGCGTCCAGTTGGTGCGGATGTCGGCGAAGAGCTGCGGCACGCCGCCGGTGACGAGGCAGGCGGCGAGCATGCCGATGGCGTTCTTCGAGTCGTTCTCGGTCGCCACGATATAGGGCGCACGGAAGCCGTCCCAGCCGAACGAGCTGTTGAGGATGCTCTCTGCCACGTCGAAGTTGGGGTAGAGGTCTGTCCACTGCCGCTGGCCCTGGGTGCCCGCGGCGATGGCGTTGGCGCCCTGGGCGTACTCGACGTCGGCCTTGAAGCCAAGCGCCTTGCCCACCTCGGGGTCGGCGAGCCGCGGGTTGCCAACCATCAGGTCGCGAACGATGAGTGCCATCTGGCAGCACTTGCGCATCAGCTCGGCTTTCCTGTAGGGGCGCTTGCCCCTGCCGAGCTCGCGCTTGAAGCCGTCGAGGAAGGCGATGGCGCGCTCGAGCTCCTCGGCGTCGTAGAAGCCGCGCTCCATCCTGCCCTGGAGCCCGACCATGTCGAACGACACGGTGCCCATGCCCAGGTAGTGGTGCATGAGGTTGCGGCGGACGTCGGAGCCGATGATGCCCATGGACACCGAGCCGATGCTCAGGTAGTTCTTCCCCCGCATCTCGGCGACGGCGGCGGCGCAGCGGGCGAAGCGCAGGAGCCGCTCGGCGACGAACGGGCTCAGCGGCGCCTCCTCGTCCTCGAGGTCGGGCGAGTAGACGCAGAAGATGGGCCGCAGCTTCTCGTCCATCGCCGCGGTGAACGCCTTGAGCCAGACGGCGCCGGGGCGGTCGGTCTGGTTGAGGCCGTAGGCGCACTGCTGCCACTCGCTCGAGCCGATGCCCATGCACGCGCTCATCAACTCGTCGCTATAGGCCCACGACCGGCTCAGGAAGATGTTGGCCGACACCCCCTGCTCGGCATAGTACTTCTGCGCGATGGCGCCGGTCCGCGGCCCATAGACGATCTCGGGGGCCACTACCACCCGCACCGGTGTGCCGTCGGGCAGCCTCACGTTGCTGGCGATCAGATCGTAGACCTTCTCGACCATCCGCCACGTCCGCTCGACGTTGTCCTCATACGCGCCCGTGCGGCCGTCGGCCACCGGCGTCAGCGCGATCGTCGGGATCGGCCCGATCAGCGCTCGATCCGAGGGAGCGAACACACGCGGCGAGTGGGCCAGGGTCTCGAAATCTGGGCGTCCCATCTGAGCCTTCCTTTCCACGCAGAGAGAAACGGCGATGGGCCGTATTATGCGGCACGGCCTGTCGGGTGTCAAGAATGCCTTGCCATCCCCGGCGCCGCGGCGCAGCCCAAGGTGGCGGGCGCGGAGACCGGCGGGGACAGGGCTCGGACTCGCACGGCTCGTCAGCCCTCAAGAAACTCCGACAGGTCGGCGATGTAGACGCGGCGGGTGCCGTCGGGGCAGGCGTTGAAGGCGATGCGGCGGTACTCGCGGTCCCAGGCGGGATGGGGATCGACCCGCAGCTCGTTCTTCGGCCCCGAGTAGTCGGGCGCCGTGCGAATGCGGACGAGGCAGTGGTCGTCCCCCGTCTCCAGGTCGATGAGGCGGATGGGGGTGGTGCCGTCGCCGAAGGCCACCGACTCGCCGGGATAGGCGTCGGCGACCACGTGTCGGCCGTTGGGGTGCAGGGACGGATGGCCGGAGCCGACCACGGCGTCGCTCAGGCTCCGGAGGCCGGTGCCATCGTAGCGGACCTGGACGAGCCGCATCGTCTCGCCGTCGAGCTTGAGGTTCATCGTCACGTGCTCGCCGTCGGGATGCCAGTCGGGGTGGTGCCCGCCCCTGCCCCAGACGTCGGCGTGCATGGCGACGCGGATGTCTGAGCCGTCGGCCCGCATGGTGACGACATTCGACCGCATCCTGCTGCCGTCGTCGGGCACAGAGCGGACCACGAGCATCAGGCGGTCGCCCGCCGGCGTCCACTTCACGTGGAATCCGTAGAGCGTGCCCCGCTCGAACTGGGCGGGGCCGAGGGGCGGCTCTGCACGCTCGGCGATCTCGCGAAGGGACACGAGCAGTCGGCGGCAGCCCGTCGCCACGTCGGTCACGAACAGGCCGTCGTCGGCGGCCGCACCCTGGTTGGCCGGGATGTAGTCGGGCGGGACGATGACGCCGTAGCCCGCCTGGGTGAGTGCGGTCCGCAGCAGGCACGGGCTCGCCGCCCAGCCACCGTCGCGGGACACCATGTAGACTGTGCCTTCGAGCTCGGCCCGCTCGCCGGTCAGGGGGTTGAGCTTCACGCCGAAGGGTGCCCACGTCCGCGTGTCGAGATCATTGAAGAAAAGCTGCGTATCGTCGGCGCCCCATTGCGCCTGAGCCCCGAGCTGGGTGTCCCAGCCCCGCGTGACCGCCACGACTGACTCCTCGCCTGTCTCGAGATCGACCAGGACCACGTCCGCCTCCTCGCCGGGCTTCGGCAATCGATCCTCGAAGGGGAGCCGCGTGACGGCGAGGAATCGCCCGGAGGGGCTGATGGGCGAGGTGTCGAAGAACCGGTGCAGGCCCGCGGTCACTGACCACACGGGCACCATCGGCTCGAACCCATCGTATCGCTGGAAGTGCGCGTCGAGGTCCGGCGCCATCGCGCGGCTCCTTCTCGAAGGAGGGCTCAGGCAAAGGAGTATACCGCGTCGAAGGCGGTGGGACAAAGGCGCGGCGGGACCACTGCCTGCCCCCGGGCCATAGCAGACGCGATGGTGCATGGAACCCGCAGACCGCTCACGCCATCGCACAGCCCATCGTTCACACCATCCCGATGCTCGGCAGCAACGCTCCCCGCCGACTCGCAGGACGCCAGTGACACCAGGACGATACCCTCCGAATCGATACGGTGAACGGCGCCGTGAACGAACGCGAGCGTGCCACTGGCACGGCCCGTGCTATGCGAGAGCATTGCCCCCTTCTCCGGGGCACCTGCCGCCCCACGGCTTGCCGCTGCCCCCCCAGGGTCGCTGCCCCAGCCGCACGCCGGCCTGCGCGGGGTTCCTGGCCCTTTCCCTCCTCTCCAGTGCCTTCTCTCCCAGGTCTCGCCGCAAACGGTCCTGGCGCCCTCACCCACGCGCAGACTCCCAGGGAGCAACTTCTTCGAGAGCGCGGAATGCGCAGTCTCTCTCCACTGTGACGCTCAATCGTCGGCGCAGGCCCGTCGGGCGTACGGATGCCCCCATACGTGAGCCATGTTCTCGCGAAGCCGAGGGTTGCCAAAGGCCTCTTCCCAAGCGGGCGTCCGACTACCCCGAGACGACGCACCTCCCCACCGTGCCCCGCCCTGCCTCCCCACCCGGTACCTCCCCCACCCGCGACCTCCCGACCCGCCGCCACCCGCCTCGCGCACGCCTGCAAGGCGCCCCCACCCACGGGCACCACGCCGGGCGCTACACACGCTCTCGCGCCGCCGCGAGGACTCCGCACGATGATGTCACACTTGACCAAGTGTGACATCATCGTGCGGGCCGCGCCACGTAGCTCAACACCGTTCCGAGCAGGTCGCGCATCACGGGCTCGCAGCCCTCAGCCAAGCGGTATGCAGAGCGGCTACGCGGGAGCTTGCGGCACACCACTCCCCGGCGTTCCAGCTTACCGAGGTGCCGGATACAAGCAGCCATCGACATGCTAAGTGCCTCGGCGAGCTCGCGCAGCGACGCTGTCCCATGCTTATCAAGGTAGCGAATGACCTGGAGCCGACGCGGATGAGTGAAGGCCGTGAAGCAGGCGAACAGCGTTCGGTCGGAATGCGACGCAGAATCTCCCTGGTCGGCCTCAGCTACCTCTTTCGGGTCGGTTTGGCTGATCGAGCCGAAAACGCCTGTGAGAACGCCGAGCGCCTTCGCCGTGACTGGGTTGCCCGCAGACTCGGCGAGGCGATAGGCGATGCGACGGCCCGAGCGCCTGCGCCACACCACCCCAGCCGCGGCAAGGACCTTCAGGTGCGCGGACACGAGACTGATCTCCAGGGACGTTGCCCGCGCGAGGTCCGACACGTACATCTCGCCGAACACGACCAGTACCCGCAGCAGGCGGATCCGCGCGCGGCACGCGAGGGCACGGAAGAGCTGGACGATGAACTCCACCGGGTTGC
>CAZDNN010000059.1:0-4727 GCA_964506385.1 uncultured Planctomycetota bacterium | reverse complement strand
TGAATTCCACCGGGTTGCTCCTGACGTGAGATGATATCACACTTGACCAAGTATGATATCATTGTGCCCACACGCCCTTTGCGCATCAAGCCCCCGCCATGACTGGAACATGACCCCGGATACCGGGAAGCGCGGCGACGGCATTCCCGTGTCCGTTCATGCCGCCGTTCACCCCATCGTTCACGCCGTCGGGACCGCAGGCAGCGATGCGCCAGGACGACCGGGAGGCCGCGAACGACAGCAAGACGAAGCATTCCCACTCGATCCGTGGCTAGTGGCGTGAATGAGCAGCAAGGAGATGCGCGCGCGGCACGCGAGGGCACGGAAGAGCTGGACGGTGAATTCCACCGGGTTGCTCCTGACGTGAGATGATATCACACTTGACCAAGTATGATATCATTGTGCCCACACGCCCTCTGTGGATCAGGCCCCCCACGACTGGAAGATGAGCAGGAAGGCGATGCGCGCGCTTCCCGCTATCCAGGGGCATGCTCACGGAGAAGGCAAGGGGGATCAGCGCGTGCGGGGGGGCCGGCGCTTCGCGGGGCCCTTGCTGTCGCCGCGCTCGGGGGCATCGACCCATTCGGCCTCGGGTATGTCGTCGGCGGCGGGCTCTTCGACCCATTCGCCTTCGGCGACGCGCTGCTCGGGCGCGCGGGCGGGCTTGATTGCTGCGGCGGCCTCAGGGGCGACCTCGATGGCCTTCCCGCCTGCCTTCTTCGGCTCGGCGGTGAAGGCGACGGCGGCCTCGGGCTTCCTGCGGGCGGCGGGAGCCGCCTTCCTGGGGGCGGGGGCGTAGTCCTTCTCTCCGGGCTCGGGCACCTCGGCGAGTAGCCTTTCGATGATCTCGACGGTCGTGATGCCCTCGCTGTCGGCGTTGAAGTTGGTGAATATCCTGTGTCGCATCACAGGGAGCGCGGCCGCTCTGACGTCGTTGCACGAGACGTTCGCCCGCCCGTCGAGCACGGCGCGGGCCTTGGCGCCGAGGATGAGGTATTGACAGGCGCGAGGGCCGGCGCCGCAGTAGACCCAGTCGTGGATGAACTTGGGGGCGCCCGTGGTCTCTGGCCGTGTGGTGCGGACGAGGCGGGTGGCGTACTTGATGACGTGGTCGCTGACGGGGACCCGCCGCACGATGTCCTGGAGAGCGAGGATGTGCTCGCCGCCGAGGACGACCTCGGGCTCCGCGTGCTGGAGCCGCGTGGTCTCCTTGACGATGCTCTGCTCCTCGGGCTCCGTCGGGTAGTCCACCCAGATGTTGAACATGAAGCGGTCGAGCTGAGCTTCGGGCAGAGGGTACGTGCCCTCCTGCTCGAGGGGGTTCTGGGTGGCGAGGACGAAGAAAGGCAGGTCGAGCTGGTAGGTGGTGCCGGAGGCGGTGACGCTGTACTCCTGCATGGCTTCGAGGAGCGCAGCCTGGGTCTTGGGCGGGGTGCGGTTGATCTCGTCGGCGAGCAGGATGTTGGTGAAGATGGGGCCTCGGATGAAGCGGAAGGTCTTCTCGCCCGTGCGCTCGTCCTCTTCGAGGATATCGGTGCCGGTGATGTCGGAGGGCATGAGGTCGGGGGTGAACTGGATGCGTCGGAAGTTGAGGTCGAGGACGGAGGCGATGGTGCGGACCATGAGGGTCTTGGCAAGGCCCGGGACGCCGACCATGAGGCAGTGGCCTCGTGCGATCATGGCCATGAGGATCTGGTCGAGGACCTCGGTCTGGCCGATGATGACTTTCTGGGCCTCGTCGCGGATGCGTGCGCTGGCGTCGCGCATGCGCTGGATGGCTTCGAGGTTGAGCTTCTCGCCCTCGGCGAGCCGCGGGAGGGAGAGGTCTGGCTTGCCTCTGGGGGCGGAGGGCTGGTAGCCGCGGGTGATGGGGCTGCGGTCCATGGGCGCGGGCGTGGCCTTGACCAGCTCGCGGACGATGTCAGTGGGCGAGACGCCCTCGGAGAGGGCGTTGAAGTTGACGAAGATGCGGTGGCGCATGACGGGGACGGCCACGGCGCGGACGTCCTCGACGGTCGGCTGTGTCCTGCCGTCGATGACGGCGCGGGCCTTGGCGCCGAGGATGAGGTACTGGCAGGCGCGGGGGCCGGCGCCGCACAGGACGCGCTCGTTGACGAACTCCGGGATGTGCTCGTCGCCGGGCCGCGAGGCCCGGACGAGCGCGCAGGCATACTTGATGACGTGGTCGGAGACGGGGACCCGCCAGACGATCTTCTGTAGCAGCACGATGTCGGAGCCCCGCAGGATCTTCCGCGGCGTCGGCATGGCGCGGAAGGTCGTGCGCTTGACGATCAGCTCCTCCTCCGTCTCGCTCGGGTAGTCCACCAGGATGTTGAACATGAACCGGTCGAGCTGCGCCTCGGGCAGGGGGTACGTGCCCTCCTGCTCGAGGGGGTTCTGGGTGGCGAGGACGAAGAAGGGCTCGTCGAGCTTGTAGGTGTAGCCGGATGCGGTGACGCTGCGTTCCTGCATGGCCTCGAGGAGCGCGGCCTGGGTCTTCGGCGGCGTACGGTTGATCTCGTCGGCGAGCAGCATGTGGGTGAAGATAGGGCCTTTGATGAAGCGGAAGCTCTTGGCGCCTGTGTTCTCGTCCACCTCGAGGATGTCGGTGCCCGTGATGTCGGAGGGCATGAGGTCGGGGGTGAACTGGACGCGGTGGAAGCTGAGGTCGAGGATCTGGGCGATGGTCCTGACCATGAGGGTCTTGGCGAGGCCCGGGACGCCGACCATGAGGCAGTGCCCCCGCGCGAGCATGGCGGCGAGGACTTCGCTGAGGACCTGGTCCTGGCCGACGATGATCTTGCCGACCTCGGCGCGGATGGCGTTGGTGGCCCGCTTCATGGAGGCGACCATGCGGGCGTCCACGCCGCGCTTGGTCTTCGGGGCGGTCTGGACGGCTGGGGCGGCCGCCTTCTCGGCGAGGGGGGCTTCCTCGGGCGCCTCGACGCTCTGCGCCTCGGGCACGGCGGCCTCGGCGGGTGCCTCTGCCCCGGGGGCAGCGGCGGCAACGGCCTGCTCCATGGCCTCGGCAGCCTCGGCGACGCTCAGCTCCTCAGGCTCCGCCTCCTCGGGTCTGGGCGCGTCGTCGGGCAGGAAGATGAAGACGACGTCGCCGACGGCGATCTCATCGCCGTGCTCGAGGGTGCGCGTCTCGATGCGCTCGCCGTTGACGAAGGTCCCGTTGCTGCTCTTGAGGTCGGTGAGGACGAAGCCGCCGTCGCCAGGCGCGATCTCCGCGTGCTCGCGCGAGATGCGGTCACCGGCGATCCGCAGCGTGCACGTCCGCGCACGCCCGATGCGAACCGGGTCCTGCCGCAGACGGAACTCAGTGTTCTTCGCAGGGCCTTCTTTGACTCGCAGCAGTGCCATCTGAGTCCTCGATCTCGGCGGGCGGGGGCCTGCGGGCAGGACGCCCTCCTGCCGAGGAAGCCGCCCGTCTCTCTCCTATTCAACCGTCTGCGGTCGGGGAACGCAAGTGAGCCTCGTCCCAGGCCTTTGGGCTGAGGCCCTTGACATCCGTCAACACAGCAGGATGAGGACGAGTGGACGGGGCAACCTGTGGATGCGTGGCCAGGCCCGCAGCTACTTGATCTTCCCTCCCGGCTTCTTGCCCTTCTCGCGCCGGATCTCGTCGGCGTACTTGGGCTGGACGTACTTCGCGCGGTAGAAGTAGGGCTTGCGGTGGTCCTTGAGCTTCGCGAGGTCGATGGGCGGCAGGGTCTTCATTTCGTCGCCGACGCGGATGCCGCCGAGGCCGGGGTCGTAGAGGAAGTCGAGGACGACGCCGGGGCGGACCTTGCCGCCGTCGTGCATCTTGCGCTCTTCGCGGAAGAGCCACTTGGTCTGCTTGATGGTCCAGATCTTGCCCGTCTTGCGCATCTCGGTGAGCTCGAGGCGGCGGATCTGGATGTCCTTGAGCACTGTGCCGTCAGGCTCGTGGGTCTTCTTGTCGCGGACCTGCTCGACCAGGAGCTTGACGATCTTGCTGTTGCCGCCGACGCGCGCGATCCGCTTGAGGTTGAAGTAGTCGTCGGTGATCCACGTGACGTGGCCGATCCCCATCTTGTCGCTCTTGGAGAGCTTCTCGTAGCCGCCTGGGACGTCGAGGGTCAGGCCCTCGGCGACGACGCTGTCGAACTTGAGCACGAGGTCGTACTTGCCCGGCGGGATGCCGGAGACGGTGATGGTGCCCTGGCTCTTGTCGATGCGGGCGAGATATGCCTTGTACTCGACGGGCTCGACGAGGATGGCCTCCTCGAGCCGCGCGATGGGCCGCACCGCCACGGTGATGCCCCCGCCGCCGCCAGGAGGATCGTCGTGGAACTTCCCGGCGAGGCAGGGGACGGCCGTTAGGAGCGAGAGCAGCGCGGCAGCGTATCGCATCGCGATCTCCAGCGTTCTCATCGGTTTGCCGCGCCGGTCGTCGGCGCTAGCGGTTCCGCCGTCGGCCGCCACCGCGGCTGCCGTTGGGGCGCTCGGTGACCTCTGGGCCGACCATGTGCGCACCAAGGATCTCGCCATATTTGGCATCCGTGATGAGCTTGACCCAACCCACGTAATCACCAAGACCAAGGGCTTTGCCGTTGGCCTGGAAATTGAAGCGACCAACTTTGACCTCGTAGCCTGCTTCAGCAGCCTGCGCTTCAGTGAAACCAAAGGAAGCCACCTGCGGATAGGAATAAGTGGCACGCGGCATCATTTGATAATCAAGGGTGATCGTTTCCACG
>CAZDNN010000058.1:0-18777 GCA_964506385.1 uncultured Planctomycetota bacterium | reverse complement strand
CCCTCCTCGCCACTGACGCAGCGGCCCTCGCCGCTGGCGGTGGCGACGAGGCAATGGCCGTCGCTGACGTGGCCATCGAGCCCGCCCTTTCGCCGACGCCACGTCCCGCCCAGCTCGAGCCACTTGCCGGCCGTCTCCCGCTCGAAGTCCTCCGCGAAGTCGCGCGGCGCCACGACCGTCACGTCGTCGAACAGCGCGCCTTCCGTGCCCTCGCAGTAGACGCCGATGCTGCCCGAAACCAGGTGCGGGTCGGTGACGTTCACCAGGGGGTGCCCGTCGATGCAGCCTGTGACACGGCGGCCCACCACGCGGGCCTCCAGCCGATACCACTGGCGGGGCGCCAGCGCCGCCGAGGCTCGGCCCAGCACGGTCTGCTCCCCACCACGCACCCGCACCAGTTCGACGCGCCCGCCCTGCCCGAGGGGCACGCAGCGCAGCAGATGGTAGTCCTGCGGCCCGCGGCAGTAGAAGACAAGGCCCGCCGCCGCCCCGTCCAGCACCTGGCACGCGGCACTCGCCACGTAGTCGTGCCAGAACCAGTGGCCCCGCACCGCCAGTGCCGGCTCCCCCGCCGCGGAGGCCTTGCCCTCGAACATGAAGGCGTTGGCCGACAGCCCCGCGTTCGGCAGGCTCCTGAGACGCCACGAGCCGGCGGCATGCTGCCACGCAGTCTGCTCGGCGTCGGTCCGCATAAAGTCGTCGGTCAGTCGCACGTCGCCTGTCACCTGGAACTTCACAGTCTCGAAGCTAACCGTCGCCTGGCGGGGGCCGAGCGCCACGCGGCCGCTGCCGAACCGCCCGTCGTAGGCCGCGGCCACCTGCCGGCCTTCGAGCCACAGGCCCATCGTGTGCCGCCAGCGCACGAGCGTCAGCTTCCCCGTCGCATCGCGGGCGAGCGGGCCTTCCGAGGGTGTGCCGATGCGCCGCTCGATGCCGTCCTCCACCTTCACGAAGCCGCAGCCGGTGTCGGCGGCCTCGGCGTAGTAGTGGTTCCGCTCGTCCTGATAGCCGAAGACGACGCGGAGCGCGACTCCCGCTCCCGCCGTCTGGTAGTCGGCCTCCAGCACGAAGTCCTTCACCCGACTCTTGTGGACGAAGCGGCAGGCATACTCGCCGAGGCTCACCGTCGGCGAGAGGGACGCGAAGCGATAGGTCGAGGCAGGCGCCCCGGCGCAGACGAACGCCAAGACGCCTGCAAGCGCGCATCGAGTCATCCTGCCCCCACGTCTTGTCTTGTTCATATCTACCCTAGATACTCGCCGCTGCCCAGTTGTCAAGCACATGTAAGCCGATGTAAAAGAATGAAAACCGACGCCCATGTCCTCGTCCGAACCCTCTGCGTCACCGCCGCAGCCCGACCAGCACCGCGAAGCGGCCCGTCCGCCCGCCGCTCGCCCGATGGGAGAAAAACTGGTCGGCGTGGCATCGCGTGCAGACCCCCGCGACCTCGATGCGCTGGGGCGCGAGGCCGGCCTCGACGAGCTGCGCGACGTTCGCCGCCCACAGATCCAGGTAGAGGCCGCCGTCGCGGCGCCCGAAGAGGCGGTCGGCGTCGGGCAGGGCCTCCCTGGCCTCGGCCAGCACCTCGTTGCCCACCTCGTAGCAGCACGGGCCGATGCTGGGGCCGATGCCCGCGAGCATCGCCGCCGGGTCGCAGCCGAGCAGCCGCTCCATCGCCCGCACCGTCCGCAGCGCCACCTGGCCCAGGGTGCCCAGCCGGCTGGCGTGGACCACCCCGACGGCCGGCCGCTCGGGATCGACGAGGGCGATGAGCGGGCAGTCCGCCGACAGGGCCATGAGCGCGACGCCGGGCGAGTCCGCGATCAGGGCATCCGTGTCGGGCAGAGCCGTCGCGGCGTCCCTCGCGCCCTTGCCGCGGTCGGCCTCCGTCACCCACCCCACGGCGTTGCCCAGCACCTGGTTGCAGACGACCAGGGACCCCGCCTCCAGCCCGAGCGCCCCGCACAGCCGTCGCCGGTTCTCCAGTACCGCCTCCGCCGAGTCCCCGCGCAGGAATCCCACGTTGAGGCTCGCGTACGGGCCGTCGCTGACGCCGCCCTGCCGGGTCGAGACGCCGTGGATGATGTGCTCCAGCCCGGCGAGGGCGTCGAAGCGGCCGATCCGCAGGCCGTCGATAGCTTCCAGTTGCATCGTCGCGCAGCCCCGGTTGTCAGTCGCGATCCCTGTGGCTATAATCCCCGCAGGCGATTATACCCGATCGGAGCCCCTCGTGCCGGCGCCCTCGCGCAAGCCGCATCTCGTCATCGGCCTGATGTCGGGCACGTCGTTCGACGGCGTGGACGCGGCGCTCGTGCGCCTCCGGGGGCACGGCACGGCGACCCGCGTCGAGCTCCTCGCCTTCGAGACGTACCCCTATCCGCCGGCCGTCCGGCGCTGCGTGGCCGAGGCATCCGCAGCGGAGACGGGGCGGGTGGACCTGGTGTGCCGGCTCAACGTCCTGCTCGGCGAGCTGTTCGCGGAGGCGGCGGTGGCCGTTGCCGCGGAGGCGGGCGTGGCGATGCGCCGGGTGGACCTCATCGGCTCGCACGGCCAGACGATCCACCACCTGCCCGAGCTGGCGAGCGTGGCGGGCCGGCGGGTGGCGGCGACCCTTCAGATCGGCGAGCCGGGTGTCATCGCCGAGCGGACGGGGGTGACGACCGTCGCGGACTTCCGCCCCCGCGACATGGCCTGCGGCGGCCAGGGCGCGCCGCTCGTGCCCTACGTGGACTACCTGCTCTTCCGCCACCGCAGCCGCGGACGCCTCGTGCTTAACATCGGCGGCATCGCCAACGTCACCTGGCTGCCCCCGAGGGCGACGCCCGACCGGGTCCTGGCCTTCGACACGGGGCCGGGCAACATGCTCCTCGACGCCCTGGCCCGCCGCCTGACCGACGGCCGCCGGGCCTTCGACCGCGGCGGGGCCATGGCCTGGCGCGGCGCCGTCTCGGAGCCGCTGCTCCGCTGGCTCATGGCGCACCCGTACCTGCGGCGGGAGCCGCCGAAGTCCACAGGCCGCGAGCTCTTCGGCGCGCCCTTCGCCGACGAGCTGCTCGCCCGCGCCCAAGGGCTGTCGCCGGACGACGTGCTCGCCACGGCCGCCGCGTTCACGGCGGCGAGCATCGGCGACGCCGTCGAGCGCTTCATCAGGCCTCAAGGAGCCGTGGGCGAGGTGATCGCGAGCGGCGGCGGCTGCCACAATCGCGCGGTCATGCGGCGGCTCGCCGAGGCCTTCTCGGCCGCCGCCGTCCGCACGAGCGACGACCTCGGGATTCCCGTGGACGCCAAGGAGGCTGTGGCCTTCGCCATCCTCGCCCACGAGACTATGGCGGGGCGGCCCGGTAACCTGCCCTCGGCGACCGGGGCGCGCCAGCCGGCCGTCCTGGGGAAGATCGTGCCTGGACGGAGGTTCCGAGCGCTCGGATAGGACATCGAGGACCGGGACGATTGGAGAGAGGTGTGCCCGAGGATCATCTGGCGAAGGCGCTGACTGAGCAGTCGAACCCGGCGAGCGAGCGGCTCGACGCAATGTCCACTCTCGAGATCGTGGACCTGATGAACGCGCAGGACCGCCTGGTCCCAGAGGCAGTGCACGCGGCGCGGGAGCAGATCGCCGAGGCCGTCGAGTTCATCGTCGCCGCGTTCCGCGCCGGCGGCCGTCTCTTCTACATCGGCGCGGGCACGAGCGGACGGCTGGGAGTGCTCGACGCCGCCGAATGCCCGCCGACGTTCGGCACAGACCCCGAGCAAGTGCAGGGCCTCATCGCCGGCGGCCGCGACGCACTCGTGCGGGCCATCGAGCGCGCCGAGGACGATCCTGAGGACGGCGCCGCGGCACTCCGCGAGCGGGGCTTCACTGCCGATGACGTGCTCGTCGGCATCGCAGCCTGCGGCGTCACGCCCTTTGTGCGCGGCGGACTCGACGCCGCGCGCCGCCTCGGCGCCCGCACCGTGTTCGTGACCTGCAATCCGGGCTACGAGGGCCTGCCCGAGGCCGACGTCGTCATCGGCGCCGACGTCGGCCCCGAGATCCTCACAGGCTCCACACGCCTGAAGGCCGGCACCGCCACCAAGCTCATCCTCAACTCCCTGACCACCGCCGCCATGGTCCGCCTCGGCAAGTGCTACGGCAACCTCATGGTCGATCTGATCTGCACGAACGACAAGCTCCGTCTCCGCTCCATCCGCATCCTCCGCCAGCTCTGTGGAATCGGCGAGGACGCTGCACGCGGCACCCTCGACGCGGCGGGGGGCCAGCTCAAGGTCGCTATCCTCATGGCCCTCCGCGGCATCGGCCGCGACGAGGCCACCGACCGTCTCGCCGAGCACGGCGGGGTCCTCCGCCTCGCCCTCGGGGACTAGCCGCTGCTCCCCGTACGCGGTGCCGGGCGGGACAGGCCCCCGTGGGCGCGAGCGAGAGCGACGACGTGGACTTCGGCGGCGCCGGCCCGGCGCAGCACTCGGGCGCACTCGTTGACCGTCGAGCCCGTCGTCATCACGTCATCCACCAGGAGGACCCTGCGGCCGAGGAGCGCCACGGCACCGAAGGCCCGCGCCCACAGCCTCCCGAGGGGCGACTGCTCCGAGGAGAAGGTCCGCGCGGCGAAGGCGCCACGGACGTTCGCGTCGCGGCTCAGCGCGGTAAGCGCCGTCTGGCTCTGGGTGTTGCGAACGCGGCGCAGGGCACGGACGGCCACGGGCAGGCCGAAGCGTGTGCCGATCTCGATGGCCAGCAGCCGCGACTGGTTGTAGCCGCGCCGCATCCGCCGCCGCCAGTGCAGCGGCACCGGCACCACCAGATCCGCCGCGCGGCTCACCCCGCCATCCGCCAGGTAGTCGCACAGCAGATCGCCCAGCACATAGACCAGCGACGGCTGCCCGCCGAGCTTGAACCGCAGGATGAGGTCGCGGATCATCCCCTCGTAGCGGAAGGGCGCCACGGCACGGCGGAATGCGAGCCGCAGGCCGCGGCACGCCGCGCAGCCACGCTCGGTCGCCGCGTGGGGCGCCACCTGGCTCCCGCACCGCCGGCAGGCGTGCTCGCCGATCCAGGGGAGCTTCCCATCGCATTCGGCACAGAAGTGCCGACGGTCCATCGCCAGCACGGCGCCGCACCAGGCGCACTGCTCGGGATAGGCCGTCCGCCAGAGCGTCTCGGCCGCCATGCCCTTCGCGGCGATGCGCACGGGGATGCCCCCTCAGTAGCGGTCGCGGGGCAGCGGCACGCCGAGGACCAACAGCAGCCGATGCCAGGCCACGTACTGCTCGAAGGCCAGGGGGGAGATGAACGTCAGGTCGTCCCAGATATCCTGGTCGCGCTCCGCCATGCGGCGGACGCCGAGGCCCACCCGGCCGCTGTCCACGTGGGGGAGGATGCCGCGCGCCAGGCGCGCCACGCTCGCGAAATCCTGCGGGCGCCGCTGCATGATCTCGAAGTCCAGCTCGTGGGTCAGCAGCCGCAGCCGCTGTAGCGGCTCCCTCGCGTAGACCTCGATGACGTACTCGTAGCCGATCTCGTGGAGCGGCTCGAGCCTTTCGCGGGAGAACAGGGGACGGCCGAGGGGCGACCACTCCTCCTGGGCGCCGCCCCGCTTCAGCTCCACCTCGATGCGGCCAGCCACCACCAGCTCCACCGCATCCCACGTCAGGCTGCACTCCTCGCCCTCTGGCACCACCGTGCCGCAGAGGCCGCCGAGACCGAACCGCGGGTCCCGCAGCCGCACCACGTCCAGCGGCTCCGGCAGCCAGTCGGCGGGTGCCGCCGCCGCGGGCACGCCGGCCTCGCCGAGCCTGCGCACGAGCTGGCGCGCCACGTCGGCGGGCACGTGCCGTGCCAGGATGCCCTTCGTGAGGTGCACCTCGCGGGTGACGGCGAAGAGCGCCTGCTCGGTGGCCTCGGCGACGACGCGGCACATGCGCTTCAGGTCCATGGGACGGGTGTCGAGGCGGACGACCACGCAATCACCCTCGAAGCCCTCGGGCGGCTCGATGGGCTCGAGCGGTGCCGGCTCGGCCTGCGGGGGCGCTCCGCCTCGCAGGCGGACGACCTCTGCGCCGAGCGCGGTGCTCACACGCTCGGCCTCCTCGAGGAGTGCCTCGAGCTGGCCGCTGCGGTCGCGGCGGCAGAAGTGGCTGAGGAGGGCCTCGACGCGGCCGCGGACGGCGGCGCTGGGATCGGCCAGAGCTCTGGCCAGGGTGGGCGCCACGCGCGGGTCGTCCACGTCCGCGAGTGCCTCCGCCGCGGCGATCCGCTGCTCGGGGGTCGCCCCCTGGGCAAGCTGCTCGGCCAGTTCCTCGAAGGTCGCCACGCCGCATCTCCTTCCGTGCGGCGCGATTGTAGCCCGACCGTCGGAGCGAGTCAACGAGGTGCAGACAGTTCCTGTGAGAGCGGCGCAGCCTGCCAGAGCCAGGGCCAGCGTGCCTCAGTACGCTCAGCGCTTGATGGCCCCTTCCTCGAATGCCTGCTGCTCGCCGCCCAGGCACAGGACGCGGCCGTCGCGAGTGGAGAGGTAGAGCCGCCGGGCCGCGGCGATGAGCCCGTCGAAGACGGGGAGCGCGGGCAGGGCGCGCTCGGCCAGCTTCTGCCCGTCCGACGCGGCCAGCGCCCACAGCATGCTGCCCTTCCTGCCCTCGAAGGCCGCCCACGGATCGTCGGGGTCCACGACATCCGGCGGCCCGGCGATGAAGAGCCGCTCGCCTGCGAGCACCATGGCCGTGACGCGGATCGGCACGCGCAGCCGCCAGCGGTCGGGCGGCCGCTTCGCCTTCTTCCCCGTTCGCTGCGCCTTCGCGCGGCGGTCGGCGGCGAACAGGGTGTAGCCCTTCCCCGGGTAGAAGAACTCCCATCGCTTGGCGTCCGCGTAGGCCTGGACGCCGTAGGCGGTGCCGTCGTCGAAGACGAGGAGCTGGCCCGCGGCGTGGCCGAGGGACCACGGCGTCCTGTTGAACCACGTGGCGTCGAGGAAGCCCGCGGTGCAGAGGAGGTGGCCCGGGTTCTTCCCGCCATCGGCGTCCACCCGCAGGTGGCGCATGGTGACGCCGCGGTTGCTGCCGACCAGGATGTCCGAGAGCGCCCCCGGCAGCTCCTGCGGCCCCTTCTGCGGCGGCTGGAGGCCCGTCTCGGGGTCGGGGCTGTAGATGCATTTCCGCGACAGGATGCGGCCATCCTTCACGTCGGCTGAGTAGACGTGGATGCCGCCGTCGAGGTAGGAGGACCGCCCCGCCGCGAAGTGCACGGCGCCGCCCTGCACCAGGACGCTGCCGTGCACCGGCCAGGCCGATTCGAGCTGGCCGAAGGCCACGACGAGCCGCTCCTGGGGCGCCCCGCGCAGGCGCCACGCCAATGCGCCGTCCGAGGCGCGGAGGGCGTAGACCCAGCCGTCGGCACAGCCGAACAGGGCAAGGCCCTCGTGGAGCGTCGGCGGCGAATCGATGCGGCCGCCGGCCGTGAAGCGCCAGCGCTCGGCTCCGCTCGCCGCGTCGAGGCAGATGACTTGGTGGGCGTCTTTCCGCGCCACCACGAGCCGTCCGCCTGCGGCGACCGGCGGGGTCAGCGCTCCGCCGAGCTTGTGCTCCCACGCCGGCGTCAGATCTGCCGGCACCGGTGTTGCTGTCGAGCCGCTCCTGAGCGGGTTCTGGCGATAGGTCGGCCAGTCGGTGGAAGTGTCGAGGTTCGAGGTTCGAGTGGCGGGGGCTCCGAAGGCGGGGCCTTTCTCCAGACGGGGCGTCTCTTCCACTCGAACCTCGTCACTCGAACCTCGCCCCCCGCCCGCGGGCGCGAGGGCGTAGAGGCCGTTGAGCTTGGCCTTGATGTAGCACTCACAGGGGTGGGGGGTAGCGTAGAGCAGGCCGTTGCAGGGGAGAATCCCGTAGCGGCAGCCGCCGCGGGTCCAGTGGTGCGGCGTGTGGGTCGCAGCCGCCAGGTCGAGGAACTCGACGCCGCGGTAGTCGGTGAGGATGTAGCGCTCGGTCGCCTTGTTGCGGTAGCAGCGATGGTGGTGGCCCTGCTTGAACCATCGCTCGGTCGAGACCCGCGCCTTCTCCTCGCCCGTCAGCGGGTCGAGGCCGGTCATCGCGACGGTCTTGTAGTCGTGCACCCAGACCCGCCCGCCCACGACGAAGACGTCGGGCACGCAGAAGTGACCCCAGTTCCCCACCACCCGCGACCAGCGCAGCGCGCCGTCGGCCGTCGCGAAGGCGTAGAGCCCCGTCTTGATGACGCCCCAGCCGATGCGCTTCTGGATCGGCTCGAGCTGGGCGAAGAGCACGACGCTGTCGGTCGCCACCAGGGTGCAGAGGTCGGACATCAGGTGGTTGTATCGGCTGGTGTATCGCTTGTGCTCGGGGCGGGGCGCCCTCCAGAGCTCCTTGCCCGTCTTCAGGCCGATGGCGACGATCGCCTCGGTATCCACCACGTAGACGCGGCTGCCGCGGGCCGCCAGGAGCAGGTGCGAGACCCGCTCGACCGTGCCCGTCTTCGAGCTCGTGCCGACGTAGCTGCCCGTCTTCCACAGCACCTTGCCCGTGGCTGGATCCACGGCGAGGACCGACTTCTTCACCGGCGGCGCGTCCGCCACCTTGCCCGGCTTCTGCGGCGCTTGGTTGACCGAGAGGATCAGCGTGTCGCGGTGGAGCAGGATCTCGTCGGTGTACTCGGTGCCCCGATAGGTTCTCACCGTCTTGCCGGTCGCGGCGTCGAGCGCGGAGAGCGGGGCGTTGAAGCCGAGGGTGGCATAGAGCCGGTCGCCTGCGGCGACGAGGCGCTTGGGCACGTGGTTGGGCAGGTTGAAGCGCCCCTTCCACGTCCCGCTCCACGCCTTCCAGCCCCAGAGGGTGACGGGGCGTTTCCAAAGCAGGATGCCGTTGAAAGCGTCGCGTGCCGCGAGGGCCCACTGGTCGGGGATCTCGCCGCCGATGCCGGGCGGCGCCTCGTCCACCATGTAGAAGATCCGCCCCCTCGCCGAGACGAGCGCGTTGACGCTGGGCACCGTGTCGTGGTGCCTCGCCCACAGGGGGCCGTCCATCCACTGCACGCGCTGCGGCGGCCCCACGAGGACGTCGCGGGCCACGGCGTTGCCGTCGGCGCCGTGCAGGAAGTGCGTCCACTCGTCGATGGCATCCGGCCAGGGCTTGCGGAGGATGCGGGGGGCCGGGTTCCGGGTGTCGGGTTCCGGGTTCAGGGCTGCGGCGGGAAGGAAGATGGCGACGCCGTTGGGCGCCAGCACGCGCAAGACCTCGTCCTCTGGAACCTGGAACCCGGAACCTGCAACCACCGCCAGGTTCACCAGGCCGTCCGCGTAAGGCAGGCGCTTGCCGTCCCAGGTATCGGCAGACACGGGGCCGTAGAGGCCGAGCGACTCGATGTGTCGGCGAGCCCGCGCGACGGCGGCCGGGTTCCTGGCCAGGCCGTGCACGAGGAAGGCGTCGCTGGCCCGAAGCGCTGCCGTCAGCCGCCCATCGCCGCAGCCGACATGGACGACAAGGCCGCCCTTGACGCCGCTCGCCGCGAGGATCTGCCCGGCCTGAGCTATTGCCTGAGGGTCGTTGCCCGCGGCCTGTGACCCGCAAGCCAACGCGAGGCCGCATAAGCAGAGGGACGCTAAGCGCCCCACAATCCATCGTGGCGTTGCCATAGGCTCCTGTTCTCTCCTGTCGAGAGACTACTGCTGGCCGCCGAAGCACACCACACGGCCGTCGGCCGTCGAGAGGTAGAGCCGCCCTCGCGCGGCGGCCATGCCGTCGTACACGGGGGCCGAGGCGAGCCGATGCTCGGCCAGCTTCCTGCCGTCGGCCCTCGAGAGGACGACGAGCATCCCGCCCCCGCGGCGCTCCAGCGCCGCCCACGGGTCCTGCTCGTCCACGACGTCCGGCGAGCCGGCGACGAAGAGGCGCTGCCCCGTCAGCACCATGGCCTCGGCTCGGACCGGGATGCTCAGCGTCCACCTGTCGGACGGACGAGCCGCCTTCCCGCGCCTCCTGCTCGCGCCGGGCTTCGCCCCGCCCACCGCGCGCGCGAAGAGCCGGTAGCCCCCCTTGCCCGCGGTGAAGATGTCGTGCGGGTACGACTTGGTGACGTTCTTGCGGTACGCCCGGACGCCGTAGACCTCCTCGCTGTCGAAGACGAGCATCTGCGCCGCCGCGCCGCCGTAGCGCCAGAACGTGCTGTTGAACCACGTCCCGTCCAGCAGGCCGCCGTCGTTGGCAAGCAGGAAGCTGCCACCCTTCGCGGCGCTGTGGTGGCTGATGTCCTCGGGCGAGAATCGCATGGATCGCATGGTGATATGGCGGCCGTCACTCACGAGGATGTCGGGCAGGACGGCGCCCCCGAGCTCTCCCTTGGGCTCGACGTCCGCCACGAGCCGGGTCTGCTGCAAGAGCCTGCCCGTCTTCGCATCCAGCGCGCAGGCGTAGAGCCCACCGTTGAGGTGCATAGACCTGCCCGCCACGCAGTAGACCTTGTCATTGAGGACCAGCAGGCTGCCGTGGACGGGCCAGGGCGACTCCAGGTCCCCGAAGGCCATGAGACGGACCTTCGCCGGCGCGGCCTGGAAGCGCCAGGCCAGTCGGCCGTCGTCCGCTGCGAGTGCATAGACGCTGCCGCCGCGCGAGCCGAAGAAGACCCGTCCCTTGTGCCAGGTCGGGGGCGTGTCCACCGGGCCGTCCGCGGTGAAGCGCCATGCCGTCTCGCCGGTGTCGGCGTCCAGGCAGCAGACGTGGTGGGAGGTTCGCGACGCCAGGAAGACCCGTCCGCCGGCGATGACCGGGGCGGTCAGGCGGCCGCCGACGGAGCTTCGCCACCGCGCGGCCAGCTCGGTCGGGACCTCGGTGGCCGCGCAGTTGCTGCGCCGGTTGTCGTGCTTGTAGACGGGCCAGTCGGAAGAGGTGTCGAGGTTCGAGGTTCGAGTGGCAGATGCTCCGTAAGCAGGACCTTTCTCAAAACGGGGCGTTTCTTCCACTCGAACCTTGTCACTCGAGCCTTGCCACTCGCCGGCAGGCGCGAGGGCGAGGAAGCCGTTGAGCTTGACGTTGTGGTGGCAGCCGCAACTGTGGGTCGGCAGGTAGATGAGGCCGTTGGCCGGCAGAATCCCGTAGCGGCAGGCGCCCCTGACCCAGTGGTGGATGTCCACCTCGCCCGACGCGAGGTCGATATACTCGATGCCCTCCTCGCCTGCGAGGTAGAAGCGCTCGGTCGCCTTGTTGCGGTAGCACCGCGCGTGGTGCCCCACCAGGATGCTCCTGGCCGGGTACTCCTTCCTGACTTCTCCCGTTCGGACGTCGAGGCCGAGGAGGCTGACCTCCTTCATCTTGAAGGTCCAGACCATGCCGTGGGCGACGAAGAGATCGGGCGGGGTGAAGTGGGCGAGGGTCATCCCGCGGCCTTGCCAGAGCGTCTTCCCCGACGCGGCGTCCATCGCCAGGATGACCATCTCCTTCTGCTGACGCTTGTTGAGGTTATCGGGGAAGGGCAACATCTGTCCCAGGAACAGCCGGCCGTCCGCCCAGGTCAGCGAGCAGAGGTTGGCATGGTTGTACTTGTAGTGGCCGATGACCCCCTTCTTGACGGGCGGCCGCGGCGTCCGCCAGGCCTCGGCTCCCGACGCGAGGTCGAGGGCCACGATGTGGTCGGCGTCGAGGAAGAACACCCTGTCGTCACCCGCCGTGAGGAAGGCGTCCGTGAACCTGCTCAGCTCGTCGTTGTGGGCGGTGACGCCCCGGTAGCCCTTCCTCTCCCACAGGATGGCCCCGGTGTCGGCGTCGATCGCCAGGATGTCCTTCCCGGGCTTGTCGCTCGCGGCGTTTCTGGCGAGGATCAGCCGGCCCTTGTGGCAGAGGATCTCCGACGTGTTGCTGGTGCCCTCATACTCCCTGAGGGTCTCGCCTGTCGCTGCGTCGAGGGCGACGACGGGCGCGTCGAAGCCGAGGGTGACGTAGACGACGCCGCCGACCGCGACGAGGCGCCGCTCGAGCTGAAGCGGCCCCTTGAATCGCATGTGGCCGGCGAACTCGACCTCCGACCACGTCCTCCAGCCCCAGTTCGCGACGGGACGCTTCCAGAGGAGCAGGCCGTTGAAGGCGTCTCGCGCGTTGAGCGACCACCTGTCGGGCACGCCCTTGGTGCTGATCGGGCCCTCGTCGATGATGGTGAACAGCCGCCCCTTCGCCGACACCATGGCGCTCACGCTCGGCAGCAGGTTGTGGTGCCGAGACCAGAGGGGGCCCATGACCCACTGGAGGCTGCGGGAGATGCCGACCCGCCTGTCGCGGGAGACCGCGTTGCCGTCGGGGCCGTGGAGCCAGTGAGTCCACTCGTCCATGTTCGCTGGCCAGGGCTTCGCGCTCGCCGTCCACTCGCCGCCCTTCCTGACGCAGGCGATGCCGCGGGGGGCGAGCACCCGCAGGATCTCGGCCTGGCTGATGCCCGATGCATCGTCCACGACGATGAGATTGACCAGGTTGTCGATGTAGGGCAGTCGCCCGCCGTCGAGGGTATCCACCGACACCTGCCCATAGAGCCCCAGCGACTGGATGTGCTGCCGGGCCTCCTCGACCTTCGCGCGGTCGGCGTCCAGGCCCTGGACCACACAGCCAGGCGCGAGCGTCGAGCTACGAGCGTCGAGCTTCCCAGCCCTGTTGCTCGCGGCTCGTGGCCCGCCTTCGCGAGGGCGACGAAGCCCCGCTACGGCGGGCGTAGGCGGCTCGTGGCTCGCGGCTTCCCAGAGGGCCGCCGTCACCCTGCCGTCGCCGCAGCCGAGATGGACGATCAGCCCCCCCTTGACGCCCGCTGCGGCGAGGATCTCCTTCGCTTGCGGCGTCGCGCCGGCCCGCGCGTCTGGCGGAGCAGCGAGAAGCGCCAGGGCGATGAGACAGACGGTGGGAATCCTGGCCGGGCAACGGCATTCGGGCATCGTGGGCTCCCTGGGGGCGGCTGGCTACTTCGTGTCGCCAGCCATGCAGAGGATCTTCCCGTCGGTGGTTGCGAGGTACAGCCGTCCCTTGGCTGCGATGAGGCCGTCGAAGGCGGGCGGGGACGCCAGTGCTTGCTCCGTGACGAGCGCGCCGTCGGCCGCCGAGAAGACCTGGAGCCTGGCGCCCTTCCGCCCCTCGAACGCGGCATAGGGGTCCTTCTCGTCGAGCACGTCGGGCGGCCCCGCCGCGAACAGGCGGTTGCCCGAGAGCACCATGGCGCGGACGCGGACCGGGATCATCTTCTGCCACTTCGCCGGCCGCGCGCGCACATACCCGGTGCCCTTCTCGACGCCTTGGCCGCCGCGCCGGTGCCTGTCGGTGTAGGCCTCCTTCGGCAGCCACTGGACGGGCTTCTGCGTCTTCGACAGGAACGTCGGCTCGTTGTCGTTGGCGTCGGCGAACAGCAGGTAGCCGTGGGAGGCCGGGATGAAGAGGGGGCTCCACTGATGCCGCCGATAGAAGTACTTCACCGCGTAGGTCGTCGTGTCGTCGAAGACGACGAGCTGCCCGGCCTTCGGCGAGTGCTGGGCGAAGTAGAAGCCCGGCCACCGCCTCGAGTACATCCAGTAGAGCCGGTCGAAGCCCGTGTCGTCGAGGAAGCCGCCCGTAGCCGCGAGGTGCAGGGCGCCCATGTCCAGCTCGCCGAGGCTGCTCTCCCGTCTTGTCGGCAGGCGGTTGAGCTTCGCGTCGAACTTGATCCGCATCATGTAGAGGTCCTTGCCGTCGCTGACGAGCAGGTCGGGCAGCGCCCCCTCCATTGCGAAGGGCCGGCCCACGTCAGTCTTGACGTCCGGCCAAGGCCCCTCGAGCAGGTGATGGTGGAGCACCTTGCCCGTCCTCGCGTCCAGCCCATAGACCAGGATCCCGCCGTCGAGGAACGACGACCGCCCTGCCGCGAAGTACACGACCCCATTCTGGACCAGCACGCTGCCGTGGACCGGCCAGACCGACTCGACCTGCTCGAACGACACCAGCCGCCTGTCCTCCGGCGCTGCTCGGAAGCGCCAGACCAGCGCCCCGTCCGCCGCGCGCAGGCAGTACACCGAGCCGTCCCGGCAGCCGAACAGCACGAGGCCATCGTGCACCGTCGGGGCGGAGTCGATGCGCCCGCCAGCCGTGAAGCTCCAGAGGTCCTTCCCATCGGCCGCGCCGAGGCAGCGGATGCGATGGGCGTCCTTCTCCGCCACCCAGAGCCGGTCGCCGACCACAACGGGCGGGGAGGCCTGACAGGCGAGCCCGACCTCCCACCGCTTGCTCAACTCGGCGGGCACGGCGGCCTTCGTCGAGCCGCTTCGCTGCTCGTCGTGGCGGTACATGGGCCAGTCGTCGTCACTGCCGACTGCCGATTGGCGATTGCCGATTTGTCCGAAGGCGGGGCCGCGGTCGAGGGCGGCGCTGGGCTTGACGGGGTCGGCCGGGTCGGCGGCCATGGCGAGATAGCCGGCGACCTTGACGCCCGGGTAGCAGAAGCACTGGTCGGTCGGCGCGTAGAACAGCCCGTTGGCCGGTGTGGCGCCCGTGAAGCAGGGGGCGCGGAGCCAGTCGTTGCGCATGTGGCCGTCGCCCTCGATGTCCACGAACTCGGCGCCGCGCTTGGGCAGGATCAGGAAGCGCTCGGTCGCCTTGCTGCGGTGGCAGCGGTAGTGGTGGCCTGGGGAGATCAGCTTGCCCACGTCCACCGTCTTCTTCACCTCGCCCGTCCTCAGGTCACGGCCCTGGAACGAGCAGCACCAGCCGAGCCCGCCGGCAACGAAGAGGTCCGTCGGCTGCGTGCACGCTGCCGCCCAGCCCGTCCTGCTGCCGGCCCGCCACAGGAACTTCCCGTCGCTCAGCGCATACGCGCTCAGGGTGAGACGCTGTGACGGCCTCCGCCTGCCCTTCTTGCCCGTGTCCTGCTTCGGTTTGTCGCCTGGGGGGGACTGCGTGTGGCCATTGTAGAGCACGACCCCGTCGCTGATCACCAGATTGCTGCCGCCGCCGACGGTCGTTGCGATGGGACTTGGGGCCCGCCAGATCTCCTTGCCGCTCCTCGCGTCGAGGCAGACGAGCGCGTCCATGTTGTGGTAGACCACGCGCCCGTCCAGAGCGGACAGGGCGTATGGCACGACGCGGGCCTTCTCCTTCCGCCAGAGCGGCTTGCCCGTCAGGACGTCCACCGCTGCGAGGGTGTCATCGAGCGCGTCCTTGCGGAAGCGCTGGGTCGCCGCGACGGATCGCTTCTTCGTGATCTTCACGATGAGAATGCCGCCGGACAGGATCATCTCGTCGGTGCCTGTCGTGCCCTCGAGGGCTTCGACGAGGATCTGGCCCGTCGCCGCGTCGAGCACCGAGACGGGCGAGGCGAGGAAACGCAAGGTGACGTAGACGCGATCCCCTTCCGCGACGAGTCGCCGCGGGATCGTGTGGTGAATGCCCCAGCGGGCGGCGCTGCCCGTGCCGAACTCCGGCTGCCACTGCCGCATGGGCACCTTCCAGAGCAGTACGCCGTTGAAGGCGTCGCGCGCGACGAGCTTGCAGCGCTGAGGCAGCTTCCTGTAGATGCCCGTCTGCCCCTCGTCGAAGATGGTGAAGATGCGGCCGCCCGCGGTGACCACCGCCTCGACGCTGCTGGCGAACTCGTGGCTGCGGCACCACCGCGGCCCGGCGACCCAGCGCAGGCGCTTCGGCGGGCCGATCGCCCGGTCATGCGCCACCGCGTTGCTGCTCGCGTCGTGGAGGAAGTGGGACCATTCGTCCATCCCCGCCGGACGCGGCTTCACCGTCTTCCCCCACGTCCCGCCCCGTCGCACGTATGCCACGCCGTTCGGCGCGAGCACGCGGCGGATCTCATCCATCGTGACGTTGCCAAGCTCGCTGGCGACCAGCAGATTCACCAGGTCGCGAACGTAGGGCAGGCGCTTGCCGTCGAAGCGATCGGCGGAGACCGTGCCCGTGAGCGCGAGCGACTGGATGTACTTGCGCGCCGCGGCGACCTTCGCCGGGTCGCTGTCCAGGCCATGGACGAGATAGCGGTCGCTGGCATGCAGCGCGGCCGTGAGCCGGCCGTCGCCGCAGCCGAGATGGACGACGAGCCCGCCCTTCACGCCCGTCGTCTTCAGGATCGCGGTCGCCTGGGCCTGCGGGTCGCCGCGAGAGCCGGCGAGGGCTGCCGGCGTGGCGATGAGCAGCGCCAGGAGGGACACGAACGTGAGGATCCGCAGCCGCGTGATGGTTGGCCGAGAGGTCATGTCGGGCTCCTTACCAGAGGAAACACGTGTTGCCTGCGGCACGGCGCGCCACGGAGCACGTAACCAAGAGTGTAGCCAGCGCCGAGGCGCTTGTCCAGGCAGGCGCGTACGCCGGGGGCTGAGCGTCTTTCTGCTGACATCCGCCAGGGGCCGGGTGGGGAGGGGGGCATGGAGCGCCGCCAGTTCCGCCAGCCAGTTGGCGGGCTAGTTCCCAGCAAGGCAGGCGACGCTGCCGTCCATCAATGCGACGTAGAGCCGCCCGCGCGCGACGGCGAGCCCGTCGAGCACGGGCGGAGCGGGCAGATCGTGCTCGGCTCTGCGGGTCCCGTCGGCCGCGGCGAGCACCAGGAGCTTCCCGCCGCGCCTGCCCTCGTAGGCGGCCCAGGCGTCCTTGGGGTCGATGACGTCGGGGTGCCCCGCGGCGAAGAGCGTGTCGGCCGCGAGGGCCATGGCCGTGACCCGCACGGGGACGGAGATGTGCCACCTGTCGCGCACGCGGCGCCTCGGCGTCCTGCCCGCCCTGGCCGTCGGCTTCCGTGCCGGCGCCGGCGTCAGGTCGGCCGCGAAGAGCTGGTAGCCCTTGGCGCCGGGCTTGAACAGGCCGCCGTTGGCGCTCATCGAGGGACGCGCCCGGACGCCGTAGACCGATGCAGCGTCGGAGACCAGGTACTCGGCATAGGGGACGTTGCCGAGGAACCAGCGTGTGCGGCTGTGCCAGCTCGCGTCGAGGAGCCCCGCGGTGGACCGCAGCGGGCGGCCCTTCTCTGCCTCGGCCGCGGCGCCGAAGAGCCTGCGCTGCCGCATGCAAATGCCGTCGCCGGCGGCGACGAGCAGGTCGCTGAGGAGGCCGGTGTCAACGCTCTGTCTCCGCCCCGTGCCCACGGCCATGGCGTAGTCGGAGCGTGCGCGGTGCTGCGAGATGATCTCGCCGGTGTCGAGCCGCAGGGCGCAGGCGACGATGCCGCCGTCGAGGAACGACGAGCGCCCGGCCGTGCAGTAGACGGTGTCGTCCCGGATGAGGACGCTGCCGTGGACGGGCCAGGCCGACTCGATGCGGCCGAAGGCGCCGACCAGCCGCTCCCGCGGCGCCGCGCGGAAGCGCCAGGCCAGCCGACCGTCCGAGGCGCGGAGGCAGTAGACCCAGCCGTCGGCGCAGCCGAGGACCACGCGCCCCTTGCAGATCGTCGGCGGCGTGTCGGCCCTGCCGCCGGCCGTGAAGCGCCAGAGCGGCGTGCCGTCCGTCGCGCTCAGCGCCTGGAGCTCGCGGGTCGCCTGTGACGCGACGAAGAGCCTGCCATCGGCCACGACGCAGCTCGTGGGCCGCCCCCCGGCCTCGACTCGCCACAGGGTCTTCAGCGGCGTGGGGACGGCGCACGGGGTCGAGCCGCTGCGCTCGGGGTCATGGCGGTAGGTCGGCCAGTCGTGCGGTTCCGGGTTTCGGGTTCCGGGTTCCAGGTTCGCATCGTAGGCCGGCCCCCGCTCCAGACGGGCATCCTGGGACCCGGAACCTGGAACCTGGAACCGCCTCGCCGGGGCGAGGGCGAGGAAGCCGTTGAGCTTCGAGGTGATGTAGCAGTCGCAGGGGTGGGGCGTGGCGTAGACCATGCCGTTGCAGGGGATGGCGCCCAGCCGACAGGTGCCCCGGACCCAGTGCTGGAAGCTCACCTGGCCCGAGGCCCAGTCGATGAACTCCAGGCCCCTGTAGCTCGTCATCAGGAACCGCGAGGTGGCCTTGTTGCGGTAGCAGCGATGGTGGTGGCCGTTGTCGAATGCCGCGAGGGTCGAGACCTTGCGCCGCACCGCGCCGGTGGCGGGGTCGAGCCCGAAGATGAACGCGCTGTCGCTGCGCGACCGGGCCTCCTTCGGCCCCAGGTCGCCCGCCGCGCCGGGTCGGCCCTGTCGGGCGGAGCGTTTCGTGCTCTCGTAGCCGTGTGCCCACACGAGCCCGTCGATGAGGAACACGTCGGCCGGGTGTCCCCAGCCCCACGAGGCGCACGGGCGGCTCCACAGCTCTCTGCCCGTGTCGGCCGCGAAGGCGTGGAGGCGCCCCTGGGTCTCGCGCCAGTCGATCTTGCGGTCGGGGCTGAGCTGGGCGAACAGCACGACGCCGTCGCCGGCCACGAGCGAGCACATGTCGGTGATCCGAATGTTGTAGCGCATCGGGTGCTCGGGCACCTTGGGGCGAGGCACCCGCCATTTCTCCTTGCCGCTGCGTAGGTCGAGGCTCACGATCTCCGCGCGGTCCACGAAGAAGACCTGGCCGCCGGCCGCGGCCATGCTCAGGTGGCTCACCCGCTCCATCGGGCCGGTCTTCGAGCGCAGGCCCACGTAGTCGCCGGTCTTCCAGAGCATCTTGCCCGAGGCAGCGTCGAGCGCGGCCACCCACTTGCGCACTGGCGGGGGCGAGGCAGCCTTCGCGCTGCCCGGCTTCTGGGCCTCCTTGTTGACGGCGAGGATCAGCGTGCCGTCGAGGCAGAGGATCTCGTCGGTGAACTCGGTGCCGTCGAAGGTCCTCAGGGCCCTGCCTGTGGCGGCGTCGAGCTCGGAGATGGGCGCGTTGAAGCCGAGGGTGACGTAGACCCTG
>CAZDNN010000057.1:15512-19059 GCA_964506385.1 uncultured Planctomycetota bacterium | reverse complement strand
GCCCGAATCCCTCGCACTCGTCTGCGAAGGACTTCTGCCACGGACTGCTAGTCCTCGGGCATCCGCCAGTGCTTGGGCGGGGTGAAGCCTTCGCGGCCGACGCCCCAGGCGGGCAGCCGCTTCTTCGAGGCCAGGGAGCGGAAGTGCGCGAGCCGCTCGCCGAGCCGCGCGACCACCTTGGGATGCTGCGCCGCCACGTTCCGCCGCTCGCAAGGGTCCTCGTCGATGCGGAAGAGCTGGTCTTCGACGAGCTTCCACCGCTGGGTCACCACGGCGCCTCCGCCGAGGAAGAAGACCCGGTCGGGTGGGTCGCCCTGCCCGGCCAGGACGCCGAGGACGTCGGTGCCATCGAGTTCGTGCGGCGGCTTGCCCCCGATGCCTGCGATGCGGCGCAGCGTCGGCATCACGTCCACGTAGCCCATCAGGGTATCGAGCTTCCGCCCGCCCTCGAGCCGCCGCGGCCAGCGCACGGCCGCGGGGACGCGCACGCCGCCCTCCCACACCGAGCCCTTGTTGCCCCGCAGCGGCGTGTTGTCGCCGCCGAAGTGCGGCGTGCCGCCGTTGTCGCTGAAGAAGAGGACGAGGGTGTCTTCGGCGATGCCCTTCGCGTCGAGCGCGTCGAGGATGCGCCCCATGGCGGCGTCCATGGCCGTGACCATCGCCGCGTAGGTCTGGCGCACGGTGTTGCCCCTGCCCCGCTGGCCGCCGTGGCCGGCGGGCACGTGGCCCCCGAAAGGCCCCGCCTTGGGGTCGTAGCCGTACTGCTTGAGGAAGGCCTCGGGCGCCTGGAGCGGCGAGTGCACGGCGTTGAAGGGCACGTAGAGCAGGAACGGCTCGCCGGGCTGCGAGGCTCGGACGAAGCGCACGGCCTCGCGGGCGACCAGGTCGGTCGAGTAGCCCTCGTCGCCGCAGGGCTCGAAGTCGCGGTGCCAGTCGCGCTCGCCCTCGCGCTCGTGGGTGAAGTAGTCGATGGCGCCGTTGTAGTGGCCGTAGAAGGTGGTGAAGCCCCGGTTGAGGGGGTGCCACTTGACGTGGTGGTGGCCGAGGTGCCACTTGCCGAAGCATGCCCTGCGCCGATAGCCGGCCTGTGCGAGCATGTCGGCGATGGTCTGCTCCTCGGGGGGCAGGCCGGCGTTGCGCCAGGGCGAGATGACGCCGGAGCGGAGGCCGTAGCGGTGGGGGTAGCGGCCCGTCATGAGCCCGGCCCGCGTGGGCGTGCACACGGGGCAGACGTAGAAGCGGTCGAGCTCGATGCCCTGCTTCGCGAAGGCGTCGAGCCGCGGGGTCCGGATCTCGCTGCCGTGGTAGCCCACGTCGTTCCAGCCGAGGTCGTCGGCCACCAGGATCACGATGTTCGGCTTCGCCATGGGTGCCTCCGGCTGCGCGGCGGGCGCGCGGCGGGCCGCCAGGGCCGCGGCCCCGAGCGCCAGGCGCTTGAGGAATCGTCGTCGCGTCGTGGCGTGGGTCACCGGGTCAGGCCCTCCAGGATCTGGGGCCGCGTCCAGCCGTTGAGCAGCTTGTCGTCGGTCTCCTCCATCCAGGCGACGAGGCGCTGGCGAAGGCGGGCGAGGACATCGGCGCAGGCGGGGTCGAGCGCGCGGTTGTGCACCTCGCCGGGGTCTGTCTCGAGATCGTAGAACTCGTCCTCGGCGGTGGCGTTCCACACGTACTTCCAGCGGCGGGTGCGGACCATGCGCTGGCTGTAGAGGCCGAACTGGTTGCCGTGGTAGGTCGCGAAGATGTCCTCGCGGCCCGTGTCATCCGCATCGCCGAGCAGGAGCGGCACGAGGCTCTGGCCCTGGAACGTCTCGGGAACCGCCACGCCGGCCAGCTCGAGGATCGTGCCCGGCAGGTCGATGAAGTGCGAGACGAAGGCATCGCAGACACGCCCCGCGGGCACGTGCCCCGGCCAGCGGACGAAGAGCGGGATGCGGACCACGTCGTCGTACATGATGAAATGCTTGTCGAGCATCCTGTGGCCGCCGCACATGTCGCCGTGGTCGGTGGTGTAGATGACCAGGGTGTCGGCGGCGAGGCCGAGGCGGTCGAGCGCGTCGAGGATGCGGCCGACCTGGGCGTCTATCAGGCTGATCTCGCCGAGGTAGCGGCTGACGATGGGCGCCCAGTCGTCCCACGTCCAGCCGTCGAGCTTCCAGGTGCGGAGCTGCTGCGCCTGGATGTAGGGCTTGCCCTCGAAGGCGTCGGCGAAGCTCGGCCACGGCTCGATCGCCTCGGGCGGGTACATCGAGCAGAAGGGCTCGGGCACGACGTTCGCGAGGTGGGGCTCTGTGGGGTCCCAGCGGACCACGAAGGGCCTGCCGTCGGCGGCACGCTCTTCGAGCATGCGGATGGCGTGGCCGGCGCCCCAGGCGAGCTTCGACTGCTCGGGCGCGATGTGGGGGTCGGGCTCGCCCATCCAGCCGTTGTCGCGTGGCCTGGGCGGGAGGCCCTGCTCCTTGCGCCACTGGAAGTAGCGGCCCTCAGGCACATATTCGTGGTGGCCGAAGGCGGTGGGGTCGCGGTCACGGTCCACGTGCCACTTGCCCACGTAGCCGAGCCAGTAGCCCGCGTCGGCCAGGCATTGGCTCCAGGTCGGCAGGTCGCGTCGCAGCGGCCTGGGCGCCTCGGTATCCCAGTTCGCCACGCTCAGGTGGGTCGTCGGCCACGTGCCCGTCAGGAACGATGCCCGACCCGGCACGCACAGCGGGATGGGGCAGAAGGCGTGGGTGAACCGCGTGCCCTCCCCCGCCATCCTGTCGAGGTTCGGCGTCTTCAACAGCGGATGCCCGTTGGCCCCTACGCAGTCGTAGCGATGCTGATCCGAGCTGATGATGACGACGTTCATTCCAGCCGGCCCCTTCGCTCACTCCGACGCCTTGATGAACTCGCGGTATGCCTTGACCGCGTCCTCGGGCGAGGACGACGCGAGGACGACGAGGCGTGCGCGGGCGGTGGCGCTCTCGCCGGCGCGAAGGTCCCGCCCGAGCTGCGAGAGGTAAAGGGAACGATGGCCCTCGCCTGCGAAGGGCGTCGCCACGGCGAAGCAGTCCTGCGGTCGCGCCATGATCGCGGCGATCAGGCCGGGCCCCTTCGCGCGGCGGATGCCCAGCGGCGCGGCCAGCGGCGGGCGGATCGCCCACGCCACGGGGCTGGGCGGACGGGTCCAGCGCCCGTCCTGAATCAGCTTCACCGCCCCGGCGTCGCGGGGGAACATCTGCCAGGCGCCAGACTCCCTGTCCGCAAGCAGGAACGCCGGGCCGCCGTTGCCCTTCGCGTAGACCTCGGAGGCGGGGAAGGCAGGGCTGAAGTAGCAGGCGAGGAACGACTCGAAGGCAGGCAGGTCCGCCTTGGCCCGCACCGTCGTCTCGAGGTCGAGGGCCGCCGGCCCCGCCCAGCGATAGACCGCTGTCAGCTCGAACGGGCGGTCATCTGCCGCCGGCCAGTCTACGCGAACGGCGCCATCGGGCAGCAGCTTCGACTGGCTCGGCCAGTACCACGCCCCGCCCCCAAAGCGCTTGTCGCCGGCGAACACGCGGTAGTGGCCGAA
>CAZDNN010000057.1:0-15412 GCA_964506385.1 uncultured Planctomycetota bacterium | reverse complement strand
ACCACGCCCCGCCCCCAAAGCGCTTGTCGCCGGCGAACACGCGGTAGTGGCCGAACAGGCCGTACCCCTTGTCCAGTCTCGTCCCGGTCGGCACGTGGACCACCTCCGTCAGGCCCAGGGACTTGCCGCCCCGCCGCAGCGTCCCACGAAGCACGCCCGTGTCGAAGCGATAGCTCTCCTTCCCCGACGGCACGAAGCGCGGCCTCTCCGCCTCGCCCCCCGCCAGATATGTCGTGGTTGCCGCCAGAACAACCACGCTCAACATCCCATGCATCGATGGTCTCCATTACTTCCGCTTGTTCTCGAACCAGGCCGGGCCGCCCCATTTGCCGGTGACGACGATGTCGAGGTCGCCGTCGCCGTCGAGATCGACGACGGGGATGCTCATGCCCGAGCCGATGCCCTCGTCGAAGGTGATGGTGTGCTTCGTCCAGGCCGGTTTCGGGCCGCGGCGGAGCTCGTACCAGTAGACGCCGGGCGGCTTCGTGCCCTCGGGGTCGTGGCCGTTGTGGGCGAGGAAGCGTTTGCCCGTGACGAGGTCGAGGTCGCCGTCGCCGTCGAGGTCGGCCAGCGCGAGCGAATGGGCCTGGGTCCAGGTGTCGTCGATGAGGTGCTGCTTGAAGCGGATCTGGGCGCCCTCGCGGATCTGCTGGTACCAGAAAATGCCGTAGCGGTGTGCGGAGCTGGTGACGAGGTCGGGCAGGCCGTCGGCGTTGACGTCGTAGACGAGGATCTGGGGCGTGTGCTCGGGCTTGCCTTCCTGGCGGCTGCCGACGGCGAGCGGATGCTCCTTCCACTGGCCTTTGCGCGGATCCGCGGGCGCCTCGAACCAGGCGCCGGGGCGGAGCAGGTCGGGCCGGCCGTCGCCGTTGACGTCGCCGCAGCCGACGCCCCAGTCGAAGCGCTTGGGCGAGACCATGTGCTTGACGAAGCCGCCCTTGCCGTCGAGCTCGTACCAGCACGTGCCCGTGACGCCGGGCAGCACCTCGAGGGCCTTGCCGTCGCCGTCGACGTCCCACAGCTCGCCGTGCTCGAAGTTGCCGTTGCGCTCGATGAGGGTGCAGGGCCATTCGCCGCCAGCCTTGCCGGTGTTGCGGTACCACTCGATGGCCTTGCCGTGCCAGTTGCACGACACGACGTCGAGCAAGCCGTCGCCGTCCACGTCGAGCGGGGCGTTCATGAAGTCCCAGTTGTAGCCCATCCCCTTCTCGTCCACCTTGCCTTTGAGGGTGCGGATCTTCTGCGGGGTCCAGCGCGGCGCGAGGTAGAGGAAGGGGCCGGCCACGATGTCGAGCTTCCCGTCGTTGTTGAAGTCGGCAACGCCGCAGGCCTCGCTGCGATAGTGGCCGATGCGGTGGGTGACGAAACTCACAGGCGACCCTGCCAGGACGGGCACGCCCTGAGCGATGACGGTGAGAGCCGCGAGCCAACGAGAGCGCATGCGCCTGTCTCCTGTTACTCGTCGTCGAGGTACGAACCGGGATTGTCCATGAAGGCCTTGTAGACCTGGTAGTGGTCGGTGTCCTCGTAGGCGACCCGGCGGACGGGGACGTGGTCGAAGCTGTAGATGGTCGCCCCTGGGCAGGCGAGGAGGATCGGCGAGTGGGTGGCGATGATGAACTGCGCGTGGCCGGCGTCGGCCATCTCGCGGAGCACCCCGAGCAGCTCGAGCTGCGTCCTGGGCGACAGCGCCGTCTCGGGCTCGTCGGCGAAGTAAATGCCCTTGATGGCGTAGCGCGAGCGGAAGTAGGCCATGAGCGACTGCCCGTGGCTCTTGGTCATGAGCGACTCGCCGCCGAAGTAGCGCAGGACCCCCGGCGTGGCCGCCGCCCACTCGTCGAGCAGGCGGGCGTAGCTGTGGAACTCCTGGGACGCAAAGAACGAGCCGGGCACGGAACCATTGGTCCACTGGACGTCGATGAAGCGATGGAGCTGCTCCTCGTGGGGGTTGTGCTCGAGCCGCGCGCGGCGCACCCCGCCCCAGATGTGGATCCGGCATCGCCGCACCATCGCCTCGAGCAGGGTGCTCTTCCCAGTGCCGTTCTCCCCCACGAAGAAGGTCACCGGGGTGGAGAGCTCGATGGCGGGGGTCCGCTGGAGGACATCGAGACTGAACGGGTAGCGGTCTCTCGTGGGGTACCGCTCGGGGTGGAGCTCCACCCTAGTGACGTGCATGTCCCCGTCCTTTCCGGGCAGACTGTGTGATGGGATTGTCGAACTCGCCGGTCCGGTCGAGGAAGCGCTTCGCGCCGCCCGTCTTGTCGAGGACCATGGTACCGACGGACTGGAAGCCCTTTGCCCTGGCCTCGGGCGCGATGCGGACGATCTCGCGGGGGCGATTCTGGCCTTCCTGATACATCTTGGCGCCCTCGCAGACGATGGGCAGCCGCTTGAGCTCCAGGCGCATGCGGTCCGGCCAAACGGTGGCGACCAGGTAGTTCACCGTGTTGACGTAGCCGAACAGGGAGCCGTGGACGATCTGCTCGATGCCGTCGGCGTTCGTGCAGGTGATGGCGTGGACCTCGCCGCACAGGTAGAGATCGACGCCACCCTTCGCCATCGTCTTCCAGACCGCCGAGTCCCGTCCGCCCTCGATGTGGAGGCGGCTCGACGCCCGCGCCCGCACGGGCCACAGGATGGGCGTGTGAGCCATCACGATGGTGTGGTCGGCATCCTTGTGGTCGGCCAGCGTCTTCTCCAGCCAGGCAAGCTGTTCGCCCGAAACCCGCAGCCGAATGCCCTGCTTGGGATCGGGCTCGAAGACATCAACCGCAACGACGAGAGTCCCCTTGTGGAGCATCCACCAAGCGGTGCCCTTGAAGCCTGGCGGGCCGTTGAGCGGCATCTTCAGGTGGTCGCGGAAGGCCTTCTTGAAGCTGGGCACGAGCTTCGCCTTGGCGGGGGGCCAGGGGTTGTCGCCGATCTCATGGTCGCCGATGGTCGCGTAGAAGGCCAGGCCGTGGTCGCGCATCCGCCGCGTCCAGGCGCCATAGTAGAGGTTCCCCAGGTGCTCGATCTGGTCGGGGCCGCCCCACCAACGGCCCATGACCAGGTCACCCGCCACAAGCACGAAGTCGGGCTTCTCGGCGCGGATGGCCTCGAGCACATAGCCGAGCGCGTCCTCCCACTTCGGCTCGGGGTAGGCGACATCAACGTTCAGGAAGTCGGGGATGCTGACGAAGCGCCAGGGCTTGGCGCCCTGCCCGCCCCTGGCGGCAGTCGTCGCGAGCAGCGCGGCGAGCGCCACCCCGGCCCATCTCGGCCCGTGGGTCATTGGCCCTTCCCTCGTTTGGGCTGAAGCTCTGGCGGGAGCCAGACGGGGAGGTCGGCGATGGAGGCGCGGGCCTTCTTCGAGGTCGGCACGCCCCACTTCTGAAAGAACGGCCCGAGGTTCCTGCCCACCGTTCGCGAGAAGCGGACCATCCACTGGTCGCGCTTCTCGTCGTCGTTGCGCGGTCGCTCCTTGGGGGGGAGCTTGCGGTACTCAGCGAAGACCTTCTTGTAGGCGTCCCAGCCGAAGCCCTCCTTGAGCTGGAGGTACATGCCCAGCGAGAGGAAGGGATCGCTCTTCCACTTGGCGAAGTCGGCGCCGCCGGCGAGGTAGGCGTCGAGCTTGCGCTGACGGGTCTTGGGGCTGATGCCGCCGTGGCCGCCCTTGATGCCGACCACGGTCTCGAGGACGTAGACGGTGAAGAGGTTGACGGTGGTCTCGCCGGTGCCGCCGAATGTCCATAGGCCGCTCTGGTGGTTGTGCCCCATCTCATGGAACATCCCCCAGTCGCCCTTGGTTGACAGCAGCTTGAGGTTGACGAAGCGCGGCGCGGCGTCGAGCCAGGTCATGATCGGGTAGCCCGAGTGCATGTAGCCGGCGGAGATCTGGACGTCGGAGACGTAGCGCTCGGGCCGCGCCCGCTCGCGTGGGATGGTGGCGAGGTCAGCGCAGGCATCGAGCACGCGGTCCCAGAACTCCATCAGCCGCTTCGGGTCGTCCAGCCCGCGCAGGTTGGCCGACGGCACGGAAATGACGACCCGCTTGCCCGCGACCTCGCCCCACGGTGCCGGCCGTTTGCGGACGGTCTCGCGCCAGTCCTTCAGGTCGGTCTCGCCGAGGACGTAGAGCGGCGCCTCGACGGCACCGGCGATCTCGACGCTCAGCTTCCCGAGCTTGCAGCGGCCAGGCACCTCGATGTAGACGAGGCCGCCGAAGGCGTTCGCCGCCTTCGTCCTGGGCCGGTTGAGCGGGAAGCGTCGGACGATCTCGGGCGCCCGGTGCCACTTGCTCTTGTGCCACAGGCGGTCGTTGTGGCAGCCGATGCGGACCCACAGGCCCTTACGCGATGCCTCCTTCGGCACGGCGACCGAGATGGCCTCGCCCGGTGCAGCATAGAGCCCGGTGCTGTGCCACGCTGGGACGGCCGTATCGATGCTGAGCGTGCGCGTGACCCGCGGCGCGTCGGCCGGGACGGCGCCGGGGAAGTGCTTCGCGGCGGGATGGGCCTTCACCTCGTCGGCAGGGAGGCGCAGGTCGCGGCGGAGCTGCATGGTGAGGATGACCTTGGCGAGGCCGTCGGCGTCGGTGAGCGGCTTCTTCGGGGTCGGGAGCTTCACGCTGCCGCTGTGCGCGGTCAGCAGGCGCTCGAGGCGTGGACGGAAGAGTGTGTCGCCGCTGGGCACGGCGAGGGCGCAGCGGGAGATGGACGAGACGGCGAGGGCCATCTCATTCTTGCCGAGGCTCGGGCCCTTGCCCGCGGCGAGGTCGGTGAGTGCGTCGAGCGCGCGGCCGGCATGAGCCATGGCCGGCGGGTGGCCCTTGGTGGTGAAGCCGTCCCTGGCCGTGTCGCGCTGGTAGCCGTCGGCCCATACCACGCCCGCCTGGGCGAAGAGCCGGTTGCCCGGCAGCCCATCGCCGAGGCTCTTGCCCGGATTGAGCTGCTTCCAGCCCCAGCCGGGGACGCCGGCGAGGACCCCGCCGCCCCTCTCGATGAACTTCCGCAGGGCCTTCACGTCGCCGTCGCTGAGGCCCGCCGGCGAGGTGACCACGACGTTCAGCCCGTCGAGATGCTTCGCCCAGCCGCGTGCCGGGAGCTGCCGCGCCTCGACGCCGTGCCTCTTGATGTGTGCCTCCAGAGCGCCGAAGCCTCGGAGGCCGACCTTCGGCACCCTGTCCTTCGCCTCGCCGTGCGCCGCCCATCGCACGCAGTTGAGCAGGAAGCGGCCCGTATCGGCCGCCTTCAGATCGCCGAAGTAGCCCTCGTGGCCAAACGCCACGACGCGGCCCTTCCCGAGCCGCCCAGCCGCCACCACCGGCGCAGGCTTCCCGTCCACGCTCCCCATCACCACGGCGAAGGCCTTGTCGGTCAGCAGGCACAGCGGCCCGGGAATGCCCGGCGACCCGATCTCCGCCACACCGTCACACAGGTAGTCCCTGTCGCTGCCGCCCAGAGCCACGCCAGCCAGCAGGAGGCCCAGCACACCCAGCCCGATCGGTCCTCGGATCACCAGTTCTTCCTTTCCGTCAACACGCCGCTCCCGCGCAGTCATTGTAGCGCCGGCGGCGTTCCCATCCAAAGCCGGAAAGGTCAGGGGGGTGACCACAGGGAGGGCCGTGCCTTGTAGACCCGCACGTAGTCGAAGAGCACCCTGTCGGGGAGCTTCGCCTTGCTGATATCCCCCGCCCACGGGCCGACCTCGAGGCTCAGGATGATGTACTCGGGACGGTGCGACACCCCCTTGGATGTCCGCCACGTCTCCTTGCCGTCGATGTAGAAGACATACTCGCTCTTCGTCCACTCGAAGCCGACCGTGTGCCAGCCCTGCGTGAGGCCGGGGACGTTGACGACCTTGCCCTGCGACTTGTGGTCCTTGCCGTAGCCGTCCCAGTGGAGGGTGTGCTGCATCCTGTCGCCGCGCTTGCGGAGGTACTCGAAGATATCGATCTCGGTGCCTGCCTTCGCCACGTCGCCGACGGGCTTGCCGAGGGTCGGGCTCTGGAGCCAGAAAGCCGACCAGTGGCCGATCGCGGTCTGGAGCTTGACCCGACACTCCCAGTAGCCGAAAGCGCGCTCGAACTTGCCTTGCGTGCCGATCATCCCCGTATGGTACTTGTCGCCCACCTTCGACGTGGTGATGGCCAGATGTCCCTTCCCGTCGAGCGTCACCGCCGCCTTGACGTTCACGCCGCCCTTGCGCGGCCCGAGGCCGCGGTAGCTCCACTTCGTCATATCCAGCGCGGCCCCGTCGAACTCGTCGCACCAGACGAGATTCGGGTCGCGCGCCGCTCCCCGAGCCATCGCAGCCGGCAGGCAGCCGCTCACAGATGCGGCGATCGAGACGACGCACACGGTCAACAGGAAGCGCATGAGGGACTCTCCGTTACGAACAGGTTCTGCGCCTCGCGAAGTCCGCACCGAAGCAGCCGCCAGTCACAGCTCTCCGCGTGGCGAGCCGTTCATCTGCGCGCGGTGCGCGGCGCCGTAGGCGATGGCCTCGTCGAGGAAGGCCTCGATGTTCTCGAAGGGCGTGCCAGCGACAATGCCGTTGCCGGCGGCCATGCACATCCCGCCGTCGGGCCGGTCGAACGTGTCGATGAGGTAGCGCACCTCGGCACGCACCTCGTCGGGCGTGCCTTCCCGCAGCAGGTGCTGCACGTCGAATCCGACGAGGAACGTCAGCCTGTCGCCAAACTCGCGGGCCACGGCCTGCTCGTCCATCGTGTGCTTCTGCACGGGATGGAAGATCTGGACGCCGGCTTCGATGAGGTCGGGCAGCGCGTCTGTGTTGTTCCCGCAACTGTGGAGCCAGAAGTGCATGCCCGTCTCGCGGCAGGCCCGCCCGACGCGGCAGTAGTAGGGGTAGAGGAACTCGTGGAAGTGCTCGGGCCGCATCATGAGCTGCCGCTGGTTGCCGAGGTCGTCGCTGGTCCAGAAGCCGTCGGGCCGCAGCTCGCGGCCGGCGCGGCGGATGAGGCCCTCGTAGAGGGTGCAGAGCGCGTCGTAGAGGCGGTGGACCTCGTCGGGGTGGAGGTAGTAGTCCATCATCAGGTTGGCCATGCCGCGCAGGCTCCACGGCCGCTCGAAGAACAGGCACCAGAAGCCGTAGATGAGGTAGCGTCCCTGGGCGCGGGCCTGCTCGGCGGCCGGCCTGAGATCGTCGAGCAGGCCGGGGGCCTCGGGGTCGGGCAGCTTGGCGATCAGCTCGTCGAGGCAGGCCCAGTCGGGCAGCCAGCCGCCTGAGTCGTGGCCCCGCTTGCCGTCCTCGCCCTCGCGGCGCCACGAGAGATCGAGCGCCCCGAAGTCCACGGGCCCCTTCATGCACATGGCGACGTCGTGGGGATAGCGGTCGAGCTGGCGGAGGCGCTCGCCATATTGGTCATGGAGCCCCTCGCCCCACCATTTGGCCATGACGAGCGGGATGCGGCTCGGGCCTCCGCGCTCGATGGCCTTGACCACTTCGTCCTTCGGCAAAGGCTGAACGGCGGTCTCGATCATCGCTTCCTCGCCTGAATCTGGTAGAGGGTAACCTCGGGCGGATTGCGGAAGTCCAGCGTCCGCTGGAGACGGTTCATCAGGTCGCCGGCCTCTTCCTCCAACTGCCCGCCGTAGATAACGAAGTGGCTGGCGGCGCCGCGGCCCTCTATGCCCACGCCGCCGGCCCCCGCGCCGGGGCCGACGACATGGGTGACCTTCGCCTCGGGCGTTACCATGCCGAGGGCGAGCTTGCCGGGGATGAACTTGGCGCCCCACTGGGCACCATTCGCCTTGACCTGAGCAGGGACGCCGTCGGCCTCCCTGCCGACGGCGCCCGCGGCGCCCGTGGAGAAGAGATAGCGGCCCGGCGTCGGGCCATCGGCGGCGAAGTTCGCTGGATTGTCGAAGGCCCAGAAGTAGCGAAGAGGGCTGTTGAGGGTCACCTCGACCCACGACGCGCCGCCCCACAGGCTGACGGTCTTCACGAGCCCGTGCTCGTCGGTGCACATGTAGCGGACGAGGGCCGGGCCGCGCGCGGTACACGTCAGTGTGTTCTTCGAGCTGCGATGGATGCCGCCGCAGTCGGCGAAGCCGAAGTAGCTCGTCTGGCCGGCCATGGTGAGGTCGCGGTTGCCGAGTGCCTTGACCTCCCAGCGATAGAGGTGCGCCCCCTCGGGGCCGAGCAACAGGCCCAGCTTGTCGTTCTCGAGCCACTTCATCCCCTTGGGCGCGTCGCGGGTCAACGCGGCGCGGGGCGGCGGCGGCCCGGGCTCGTCCATCGGCAGGCCGAGGTAGACGTGGACGCTCGCGCTCTTGCCCTTTGGCAGCGCGCCGCTGAGCATCATTGCGAGCCGCGCCTGCCCCGCCTTCTCGGATCGCACCAACTGCGCCAGGATGTCCGTGGGCGGTCTCCCATCGGCGCGAACGACCCGCATGCGGCTCTTGGCCAGTGCGTCGGGCAGGCGCAGGTCAAGCTCGACGGGCAGGTCGAAGCGATCGGCATTCCCCGCGCTCACAACCAGGCCGATGCGGTGGGTGGCTGCCTTCTCGACCCAGGGCGCGTCGGCCGCGAGCGGCTGCTGGACGACCTTGTGGGGCCGCGTCCTGCGGACGCCGAGCTCGACGATGCCGAGGCCGATCTCGCCCGGCGGCGGCAGCGGCTTGCCCGCCTCGGCGTCCCTGCCGATGGCGGCGAGGCGCGTCGCCATCGCGTCGTAGCGCTTGACGACGGCGGCGTAGCGGCGCATCGTCCAGTCAAGGGCGTAAGGCTTGTTCTCGCGATGCCACAGCTCGGCGAAGCGCTTCCCCAGGGCCTCGTGGGCGTCGCGGTTGCGCCGCATCAGCTCCTCGGCCTTCTGAACGAGCGGGCCAGCCTGGGCGACTGGGCCTTCATAGGCGGCCCGGTAGGCTTCGGCGGCCTCGATGCGGTCAAGGGCCCGTTGGCCGATCCGCTCCATGCGGCGGGCGCCGAAGAGGAAGTAGTCGAGGAGGTCGGCATTCGCCGTCGCCTGCTTCTGGCAGGCCTCGAGATGCTCGATGGCGGGGCGGACGATGGCGAGCAGCTTCGTCGCGGTCGCGCGTTCGGCGGCGGCGCTGCCCTTCATGGCCCCGAGGTCGTTCTGCCAGAAGCGGCGGTTGTTCATCCCGTGCATGCCGGGGAGGCGGTGGGTCTGCGCGAGGAGAGCGATGGCCTGGCCGAAATGGTCGCCCTTCTCGCCGAAGAGGACGGCACCGATGCGGCGGTTGAAGTCGTCGATGGACGTCTTCGAGGCGTTCCAGGCGCACTCGGCGCCCCAGGCGTAGCCGTGCCAGGACGGGGCGTTGAAGTTCTCGCCATCGTCGTCCCAGGCGGTGTTTAGCATGCCGATTGCGCCGTGCCTGGCGCCATCGCGGACGAAGTTGTGGATATTGGTCACCGCCACGCCGAAGTCGGGCAGGATGCGGCTCCAGCAGCTCACCCCAGGGCAGACGAAGAACTCGTAGCCCGACTCGGCGAAGGGCACGATCTGATGCTCGAAGCTGGGCCGCGCGCCGTAGCCCCAGGTCAGCATGATCGTGTCCTTGGGGATCTCCTTGAGATGGTCGGGGTGACGCAGGATGATGTCGCCCCACATCATCATCCGCTTGCCGTACTTGTCCTTGAGCAGGTCGTGGACCCGCCGCATGTGGCGGGCGTAGACGCCGCCGACGCCGACCTTCGCGGCCAGTGCCTTCGACGGGCCTTTGCCCAGGCCCCAGGTCTCGTCGCAGCACACGTTGAAGAAGGGCAGCGGCAGGTGGGGGATGACCTCGGAGTAGAGGTCGTCGAGAAGCTGGTAGCTCTCTTCCTTAACGGGGCACAGGATGCCGCCCGTCTCGCGGAGGTGCTTGTACTCGTCGTGCTTGAGGATGTGGGCGAAGTGGCCGAAGGACTGCTGGTTGCCCAGGATGTCCACCCCCAGCGTCTTGCCGTGCTTGACGAGCGCCTTGAGCTCATCAGGCGTCAGCGAGCCGTTCTCGGGGCCGAGGACGGGGTGCTTGGTCCAGGCATACTGATACTCCATGTAGTAGGTCCACAGGTTCATCTTCAGGAAGGCGCCGCGCGCCAGGTCGCGCTTGAGGACGTCGAGCTTCGTGCTCGGCCCGCGGGTCAGGTCGTCCTGGAAGCACCGCCATCGCAGCGACGGCCAGTCGCGGATGGTCAGGCACGGGATCTTGCCATCGTGCTGATTGGCGCGGATGAGCTGGAGGAGAGTCTGTGTGCCGTGCAGGACGCCTGTCCGGGCCGGCGCCCAGATGCCAACGAAGTCGGGGTCAGCGTCGACTCTGAGGACGTAGTCTTCCTCCGTCCTCTGGTGGCGGAAGGATTTCGTGATGTAGGCCGGCAAGCCCTTGGGGTAGAGCATGATTGTCCAAGGCATGCCTTCTACAGGCTCGCGCGTGGCAGGTTGGAGCTTGGCTCTCTCCAGACCATGCATCACCAGTTCGGCGTTGATCAGTTGCCCGACCTTCTCGGCGACGGCTCCATGTGCCGCGAGTCGGAGCTCCCTGCCGAGGGCGAAGCTGCCCTCTGAAAGCGTCACTTCCTTGGGAAACGGCACGAGGCGGAGCGACGAGGCGTCCTCACCGCCCGCCGCGCAGGCGCAGACCACCAGGAGCGGCAGGCAGCAACGCATGGGGGCACTCCTCCGCTATTCGACGACGAGCACGTCGTGGATGTCCAGGAGCGGCAGCTCCAGGATGATCCCGCCCTCCTGCCACAGGAAGCCAAGATCCTCTTCCTCCGGGAGCCACCAGACGTGCTCGGGCTCGCGGGGCACCGCGATCGACACGAGCACCCCCTCGATCTCGGGCACGTAGTCGGTGTGAAGGAAGCGGTCGGCGCGCTGCGCGCCCGCCAGGTTGAGCACGTGCAGACACAGGCGGCCATCGGCGGCTCGCCGCAGCGCCAGGTCCACGCAAGGCGGCGCCCAGGCCATGAAGGCCCGCTGGGGGAACAGCGCGTCCACCAGGTCGCCGATGAAGCGCCGCAGCGCGGGATGATGGCAGCGGTGATAGGCCACTGCGATGGGGCCGTAGACGGCGCCCACCTTGCCCTTGCCGTGGGTCGCGATGGTGGCGGCGACCTCGGCGCCGGCCCGCCAGTCGAGGATCGGGCAGCGCCACGCGACGGCGTCGGCCGACGTCGGGACGACCCGCTGCCAAACGCCGTCCACGTTGGCGGCCTCGATCCCGTGGGTCAGCTCGGCGGTCACCTTCTCGGGCTCGCCGTCGAGGGTCACGCCGAGGATCGGCTCGAAGAGGCGCGCGCACTTCTCGCCGAGCAGGAGCAGGCTGCCGCCCTCGGCCACGTAGTCGGTGAGCGCCTGCGTGAAGGCGTCGGCGAGCTTGTGGGCGTCGGGCACGACGACGAGCGGGAACTCGCCCAGGCGCGGCTCGAGCTGGTGCTCGGCCAGGATGTCCACCGAGTAGTGGAGCTCGAGCAGCGCGTGGAGCGCCCCCTCGAGTTCGTCCATGCAGCCCGCCCAGTGGAAGACCCGATCGGAGCGGTCCCACCGCGACTCGCTCGAGAGCAGGAGCGCGACCTGCGGCACCGACGTGCTCCCCTGGCAGATCTCCTGCCGCGCGCGGCAGAAGTCGGCGACCTGGCCCGCCGTCTCGACGATCGCGTCGGCCACGTAGCCCGAGCGGGTGGGCTGGTAGTAGATCTGGAAGCCGCCGCCCTGCATCAGCACCACCCCCGCCTCCTGCATGAGAGCGACGGCGGGCTTGAGGCTCTTGTTCAGCTCGTGGCCGCGGTTGAAGCCCCAGGCCATCAGGTCCCACGGCATCCCCGTGTTCGCCAGGTAGCGGGCCTCGACCCGCGCGCGGTCCACCGACAGCGTGGGCGAGTAGTCGCCCGACAGGTAGTCGAGGCGTGCCACCACGGGCTTCGGCGCGAGGGTGGTGTACATCCAGTTGCTGGTGATCTGGAAGTCGGGGTGCGTCTCGTGGAGGGCGTCAACCCAGTGGCAGAGGTAGCGCTCGAACTGGCGGCGGTGGAAAGCCTTCCACTCCAGCCAGCGGGGATCGTCGGGGCTGGTGGGCGCATCGTCGTAGCCCGTCTCCTCGCGCCAGGCGGCGAGCGCGTGCTCCGACCAGTCGAGCACGGCGCCCCAGCACTCGCCGTCGGCCCAGATGCCGTCGAGGCCGTAGGCGGTGGCGGCCTCGCGGATCTGGGGGATCATCAGCTCGTCCACGTAGGGGCCGAAGGTGCTGGTCGCCCGCGGATCGCGGTTGCCCTCGGCATCGACCGCGGCCCACTCGGGATGCTGCTCGACGGCCAACTGGTCGAGCACGCCGCTGTAGTGGATGAACAGGCCGACACCGCGCTCGGCCGTGACCTTCCGCCAGATCGCCAGCGAGTCGTTCACGATCCCGGGTGACGCCCAGCCGACCTTCGTCGGATAGCCCGTGTAGCCGCGGTGGCCCTTGCAGTCGTACTGCACGTAGTCGGGCCGCACCCGCTCGAGCAGCCTCGCGACGTTCTCCTCCGTCGTGTCCGCGCCGAGCGCCGTGTCGTGCTCGCCGGGGTGGAGATCGAAGTGCAGGCCGAAGAAGGCGTCGGCGCGTCGCTTGCGCGGCGGCATCGGGCTGGAGCTCACGGCGGTCTCCTCTCATCGTGCCTTGAAGCCGAGTGCCTCGGGCCGCTCGGGGGTGACGCCGAAGGTGAAGCTCTGGCCGTCGGCGAAGGGGGCGACGAGCTCGAAGTTCTCGTACGAGATGCCGCCGGGGATGGGCGCGCGGCTCGCCCAGTAGGCCGTGCGGCCGTTGACGCGGACGACCAGGCCCTTCGCAGCGGGGGCGCGCCAGTACTGGGTCGCGACCTCGCCCTGGTAGCGCCAGAAGGGCCGCACGCCCGGCGCGTAGGCCGCCTGCTCGGGCTGAGCCTCGTCCGGCGTCGCCGCCGCGATCGCCTCCCCATCGACGACGAGCATGCGACCGAGCCCCCACTCGCGATGAGCTGTGAAGCCGTGGCGATTGAGCGGCGGCTTCGGCCAGAGCTTCGTGGACGCCACGACCTCGCCCTTGAGCCACAGGTGGCGCAGGCGGGCGTAGTTGCCCATCGTGGCCGTGAGCACGCACGCGCGCATCTTCGCACTGCCTTTCGCGGCGAAGACCCTGAACTCGACCTCGTGGGGGCGGTCCTGGCGCAGCACGACCTGCACGACGGGCCGGGCGCCGTTGCGGAAGGGCTCGACGAAGACGAAGAATGTGAGCGCCTCGACGCCGTCGATCGTCGTCAGGGTCCCTCGGGCGGGCCGCCAGGGCGTGGCGGGCTGCGGGTCGGCCTCCATGGCGTCGCCCGTCCACATCGCCTTGCCGCGGACGCCGTCGAGGCCGCTCTGCTCCATCTCCGAGAGGCACCGCCACCGGTTGACGATCGGCTCGACGGCGACGAAGTTGATCATCCGCAGCGGCGGGTGGCCGAGGTAAGGCGCGTAGATGCGAATCAGCCCCCGCGGCCCCGGCGTCGGCCACAGCCCGACGCGGATGCCGCCCTTGACGCCCCACACCGGCTGGCTCGCCTCGCCCTTCGCCGGCCGCACCCAGCGTCCCTCGATCGTCGCCGGCGCCAGGTCGCGGGGCACCGCGGGCGCGCCCCAGCCGCACGCCCCGGCAGCCAGGCGTATCACGGCGATCCTCAGCATCCAGTGGAAGGCATTCACAGGATCATCCCGCATCGGGCCGCCGCTCGACCTGGAAGCCGACCTTGGCGAGGAATGCGGGCAGGCCGCGGACCATGACGCGGTCTTTCTCCTTGTCCTCCTCGCTCAGCTTGTCCCAGGGCACCAAGTTGGGATGGAGCTTGCGCCCGTTGTCGCGCGGCGAGCCGTAGCGCCAGCCAGCCCGGCGCCGCTCGGCACACCAGCGCTCGTGCTCGAGCTCCGCCATCCGCTCGACGTCGTCGGTCGGGAACTCGAACCGCGCGGCGTCCCAGTCGGTGAGCGGCACGATGCGGTAGCCGAGGGCTTCGAGCCGCTCGGTGAGGTGTGCCGCCTGGTGGCGGTTGGCCTCGCGGTAGCCCTCGCTCAGGTCGTCCCAGAGCACGAGGGATGGCCGCGAGCCGAGCTCCTCACCCTTGGCGAGCTCGCTGCGCACGTAGTCTTCGTGGATGGCGCGGGCCAGGACGTCGTGGATGCCGCTGAGCACCTGCTCGGGGCTGCACGTCTCTTCGAGCAGCAGGAAGGCCTGCACGTTGCCGAACTCCCGGCCCCCGGCGTCCTGGCCCGCGAGCAGGCGCGCGAGGCCCGTCCCCTCGTACACCCGCACGGTGATGGGGATGTCGCGGCCCGTGGCCCGCAGCCGCCGGTGCATGATCAGGGCAGCCGCCAGGCTCGCGGAGTCCGCGTCCAGGCACAGGTAGGCTCGCGTCACCGTGCAGCGGCCGCCCTCGTCGAACAGGAAGTCGGCACGCTGGAACTCGGGGGTCTGCACCTCGAGGCTGTGGGCGACGATGTCGCACGCCCGGTCGAGCTGGGGGTGGCGGAGGCGCAGCGAGGCCAGCCGCGCGTCCACCTCGCGGTCCACCACGGTCAGCCGCAGGCGCGCGCCGTCCTCGCGGTGGCGCTCGTACCAGGCATAGGCAACGCGCATCACCAGGCTCTGCCCCATCCGGCCGAGGCCGACCACGAGCAGGTGCGGCTCGCCCTCCGCGCCCTCGAAGGGCGGACAGGCCCGCAGCAAGGCCGCCGCGCCGCTCTCGTAGACGTTGAAGAACTCGAGCCGGAACGCGTCGCCACGCCGCGTGTAGATCTCCTTCTCACGCAGCAGCGTGCACAGCTCGAGGTTGACGATGTGGGCGTAGCACTCCAGCACGCCGCGCTCGCGGTCCCGCACCAACTCCTCGGCGCGGACGGCGATCTCGGCGTTCGTCCCGTCCTCGCCGCACACGGCGAACAGGTGCCGGGCGCGCTGCACCCGCGCCTTCCGCAGCAGGTCGGCGTCCGTCGCATCGCCCAGCAACACGATGGCGCCCGCCTCACGGCACTGCTCGACGAGGTCGTTCCCCTCATCACTCTCGATGACCACCACGAAATCGCCCCGCGCGCTGAAGCCCCGCGTCAGCAGCAGGCCCTTGCGGCCCAGCCCGCACACCACCACGTGGTCCCGCGCCCGCCACAGCCGCAGCAACTCGAACTGCTCGGCGAAGATCGCCACCACCGCCTGGAACACGGTGTAGGCCATCACCGCCGGCGCCAGCAGCCGCGCCACCTCGAGCGTCCACGGCACCGCCTGCGGCTCGCCCACCGAGCCCGACTCCAGGGTGAAGAGCTGGAACGACAGGTAGAGCGTGTGCCACACCGTGGTCGGCTGCCCCGTTGCCCGGCGATACTCGGCGAAGCCGCAGTAGCCCAGCAGCAGCGACACGGCCCACAGGAGCGCAATGGCCGCCCACTTCGCGTCCGACCGCGCCCCGAGCACCA
>CAZDNN010000056.1:0-19126 GCA_964506385.1 uncultured Planctomycetota bacterium | reverse complement strand
GTCGAGCGGTTCATCGCCGTGTGCCGGGTGGTCAACGGCATCCGCAAGGCGCGCTACGGCCAGGTGGGCGCGCGGCCCGACGCTTTCTGGACCTGCCGCTACAGCGAAAAGGCCCTCCAGGAACTCGGGCCGACCTGCGTGACCCTCGACCTCTCCGAGGTCATCGGCCGGGTCGGCCGCATGGCGACCAACGCCGCCGTGCGGCGCGTCATAACCGACATCAGCAAGACGGTGGACACCTCGGCCGTCGGTGAGGAGACCCTCGGCAAGATCGCCAAGCTCGAGATCGTCCTGGGCGACTTCATCAAGGACGCGAAGCTCGACGCCCTCGCCATCCAGTGCTGGACCAGCATCCAGGAGAACCTGGGGATCTGCACGTGCTGCACCATGGGCCGCCTCGACGACCGCGGCATCCCGTGCGCGTGCGAGGCGGACGTCATGGGAGCCCTGTCGATGCATGCGCTCATGCTCGCCTCCGGCGGCCCGAGCTGCCTGGCCGACTGGAACAACCTGCACAACGAGGACCCCGAGCTGGTCAACTGCTGGCACTGCGGCGTCTTCCCCCATAGCTGGGCCAAGACCCCGCCGACCATGGGCTGCCACGCGATCATCGCCGACACCGTGGGCTCGGAGAACGCCATGGGCGTCGTCGAGTTCGTCATGGACGACGGCCCGGTCACCCTCCTGCGCTGCACGCAGGACAGCGATGGCCGCCCGAAGGCCGCGCTCATCCAGGGCGCCGTCGAGCCCAACGAGGCGACGACCTTCGGCGCCTACGGCTGGGTCCGCCTGCCCGGCTTCCAGCGCTTCTACCGCAACGTGCTGCTGCGCCACTTCCCGCACCACGTGGCGATGAACCGCGCGCACGTGGGCAACGTGCTCTGGGAAGCCCTGGGCAACTACCTGGGCTTCGAGGTCTACACCGCCGACAACCCGGCCGGGGCGTGGACGCCGGAGCTGCCCTTCAACGTCGGCTGACCGCCCCGCGCGGGCTGGATTCGCGCGAGAGCGGCAGAAGCCGCTTGCGGTCCGGGCGGTGGCCGATTACACTCATGCCGCCTTCGGTGGGGGTCCGGTTCACAGTCGCCAGGGAAAGGGGACACGGATGAGCAGCAGGATGATGCGCGGGGTGGCGTTCGTGGTGGCGCTGGCTGTCGCCGCAGGCGCGACGGCCCAGATGACGGAGACGCCGAAGATCCGCTTCAGGCAACGCGTCAAGGTACGCAGCAACGGCGACGCCGACATCCACAACGACCTGACCTTCTCGACCCAGATGTACACCAACATCAAGAAGCAGATCACCAATACCAAGCTGCTGCTTCGCGAGTTGGGCATTGCCGGGGAGGCGACCGAGCTCGTGGACCCGAAGGTCCAGTACGACGACGGGAACCACGCGATCACCGTGGACGCCGTCACTCGCGGGGAGGTCAAGAACCGCGGCCGCGACTGGTTCGTCGAGTACACGGGGGCAGAGAACATCGAGGTCGTGGACACGGACCCCGATGCCATCACCCTCCTCGCCGTCAACCAGCTCGACACAGGTGTCCTCGTCGTCGGCACCTCGCGGGTCGAGTTCCCATCGGGCTCGAAGAACATACGCTTCGACGCCCGCCGGGGCGGCCTCTTCTGGGAGATGCCGGCCCCGCCGAGCAAGCCGGACGGCACGGTGGACCCCGACGTCGTGATCGACGTCCGCCCCGAGCTCATGAGCTGCCTCTACAAGGTCTACGGCAACCCGAAGTTCAGCAAGCTCTGGGTCGCCAGGATGATCTTCCGCAACCGGGGGAACGGCTCGGCGAGGGACCTCCGCGTCCGGTTCCGCATCCCCGAATACTCGAGCTGGAGCCCGTGGAAGCGCAGCCGCGTCGTCTACCCCACACAAACCGTCGTCGAGGCTTTCTACCCCATCCTGATGCACAAGATCCGCGACCTCAAGAGCGGCACCCCCGCCAGCCTCGAGTGCGAGTGGGAGTACAAGACGCCCGACGGCAAGAGCGTGGAGGACAGCGATACCCGCCGGCTGACCATTCTGGGGATGAACGAGGTCAAGTTCTCGAGCCTCCCGGCGGAGGAGTGCACCACGTGGTTCGAGATGTTCGACTACTCGCCCCTCATCAGCGCCACGTTCGTCTCCCACACCGACCCCATCATGCAGCGGTTCGCAGGCATGGCGGCCAAGGTCTCCGGCGGCGCGGGCGCGTCGATAAACGACGAGAACGCCTATAGGTTCATGAAGGCGGTCTACGACGTGATGTGTGCCAACCAGATCAAGTACCAGTCCCCGCCCGGCCTGTGGAAGAAGGGCGTGCGGCAGCACGTGAAGTTCGGCCGCGACGTCCTCCGCAACCGCGCCGGCACGTGCATCGACCTGGCTATCCTCTATGCCAGCACCTGCCAGGCTGGCGGCCTCGACCCCTGTCTCGTCCTGATCCCCGGCCACTGCTTCCCTGCCATCAAGACCCCCGGCGGCGGCATCCAGGCTGTTGAGGCCACCTGCGTGTCAGGCGACGACAAGGGGCAGATGATCCCCTTCCAGAAGGCCGCCATGATCGGCCAGAAGGAGCTCAACGAGGCCATGCAGAAAGGCCTCTTCTACCTGGTGGACATCCAGAAGCTCCGCGCGGAGGGCGTCCCCACCCCCGAGCTGCCCGACCTGCCGCCCAGCGCCCTCGGCGACTGGGGCATCCGCGCCCCCGGTGCCGTGGCCGCCGTCGGCCCCGCGCCTGGCCCGGCCCCCGCTCCCGCCCCTGCGCCTGCTCCTGCGCCCGCCCCCGGTCCCGCGCCTGCGCCCGGCCCCGGCCCTGCTCCGGCCCCCGGCCCCGCCCCGGGCAACATGCAGGTCGTCCGCGACCCCAACGGCGCATACCAGCTCTCCGTGCCCGCCAACTGGCAGGTCCAGCAGCAGGGGCAGGGCGTTGCCGCCGTGGACCCCACGGGCGGCGCCAGCCTCATGTGCATGGCCTCCCAGCGGCAGGCGCAGAACCTCCAGCAGTTCGTCCAGCAGATGTGCCAGGGCTTCCAGCAGTCCGTCCCCAACTGGCGGATGACCGGCCAGCAGAACATCCAGGTCGGCAACGTCCAGGGCGTCCGCGTCCGCGCCACCGGCCAGCCACAGGGCATGAACCTCCTCGCTAACTACATCTTCGTCTTGACCCAGCAGCGCCAGTTCGTCCTGATGCTCACCTGCCAGCAGGGCCAGGCACAGCAGTTCCAGGGGACGTTCAACCAGGTCATTGCGAGCTGGCAGGTGCGGTAGCGGGGCTGGCTGTGGATCTACTCGGCGGACAGGCGCTTGACGAGGTCGGCGTAGCTGGCATCGTCGGGTGCGAGGGCCGCGGCGCGCCTGGCGGCGGCGAGGGCCGCGACGCGGTCGCCAGCGGCCTTGCAGGCGATGGCCATGGTGGCGTGGTAGCGGGGGGTCTGCGGCGCGAGCTCGATGGCCTTCTGGGCGTGGACGATGGCCTCCCGCGGCTGGCGGCGGGAGGGCGGCGCGGTGGCGTAGAGATAGGCGAGCTGGTCGTGGGCATCGGCGTAATCGGGGCGCAGGCGGATGGCCGTGCGCAAGGCCTGCTCGGCGGCGTCGAGGCGGCCCTCGAGGCGGTAGGTGGCGGCGAGGAGGACGTACGCCTCGGCGTCGGCAGGGTCCTCGATCAGGCGCTGCCAGAGTTCCTGGGCCTTCGAGGCCTGCGGCTCGGGTAGGCGCGGTCGGATGCTCTGGATGATCTTGTCGAAGACGACCTCCATCAGGGGGTACTTGCGCTCGGGGCAGATGCAGGTGACCGAGACGTTGCGGCCCACGTGGGTCGCAAAGACGACAATGCGGAATCGCTGCGGGCCGATGGGGCTTGCGACGCGGAAGTGCATCTCCAGGCCAGGGTTGTCCCCGACGGTCGTGTCGCGGGTCGCCAGGAGCGTCGCGTCTCCGCGACGCAGGGCATCGGCCTCGGACTCCGCGAGCGCGCTCAGGCTGCCGGTTTGGTCGCGGGGGAGCAGGAGCAGGACGATCCGCGCCGCGCCCTGTCGCTCGAAGACGTGGCGGCGGTAGGGCGGCTCGGGCGCCTCGTAGGTCCAGCCTTTTGGCACGTAGAGCTCGAAGGCGCCCTTCTCCAGCGTCCGCCGCTCCATCTCGCTGGCGACGAGCATCCTGGTCTCGGGCGTCGCCGCGAACTGCACGGCGCTGACGAGGGACCACACGGTGGCGACGACGGCGAGCACGCAGGCGCCGCGCACGGCCATCTCCGAGGCGAGGCCCTCCCTGCGGACGGGCACGGGCCGCAGGACGAGCGCCGCGAGCGCACCCCCGGCGAAGCCGCCGGCGTGCGCGGCGTTGTCGATGAAGGGCAGCGCCAGCCCGAGGCCGACGTTGATCGCGGCGATGACTGCCAGGTTGACCCACAGCGCCACGCGCCGGCGCGGGTCCACCAGGTGGCGGTACACGACGGAGAAGACGACGAGCGCGCCGAAGAGGCCGAACACCGCCCCAGACGCTCCGACCGACGGCCGGGGCGTCGCCGCCAGCGACAGGCCGCTCCCCGACGCCAGCGCGACGACATAGATGATGAGGAAGCGCCGCGTGTCCCACAGCCGCTCGACCACGGAGCCGAGGACCCAGAGCGCGTAGAGGTTGACGGCGAGGTGGAGGACGTGGCCGTGGAGGAAGCCCGCGCTCAGCAGGCGCCACCACTCGCCGGCGGCCAGGATGAGCTGGCGGTCCTTCGCCCCGCACGAGATGAGCGTCAGGAGGTCGATGGGGCGGTAGAGAAGCCCCTCGACCGACAGGTCGCCGCTGTAGACCCACGTGGCGATGAAGGCAAGCCCACAGGCGCCCATGAGCACGAGGCACGCGACCGGAGCCGGGGGAGCCGTCGGCCTCGGACCCTGGGAGAAGCGGTCGGGGACATGGGAATCAGCCACGGCTACCTCGGGCCGGCCGCGCCTGGGCGCGCTACTGCGGGACCTGGAGCCACTCGTAGATCAGGAACTGCACCCGCCCGATGAGGAGGGACACGCGGCCCATCACGGTATAGCCGAACGACGCGCCGAACGAGACCATCAGGAACCAGATGCCCACCTTCGACACCGCCCCCCCGACGCCCTTATGCTCGACCGAGAAGAAGAAGTAGAAGAGCACGGTCACCGTGCCGATCAGGATCACCAGCGCACCGAGCATGGCGAGCCCCGACGCCCAGAAGCCGGCATCCGAGGCCGCGGCGGCGTTGAGCGGGCGCACGGCGGCCTGGAGCTGCTGGAGGATGTAGCTGTGGGCCACTATCGGGATGCCGATGCCAGCGCCCCAGCCGACCATCAGCGTGTAGGCGTAGCGGCTCAGCCACGCGTACTTCCGCGACAGCCGCGTGAGCAGCAGCAGGCCCAGGATGATGGGCACGATCCGCCGGGCCAGCTCGCCCCAGAAGGCGGCCCAGTGCGGCGGGTCGAGGATGAGCGGCGCGACGATCTCGGGCTTCAGCGACAGCTTCCACGTCAGGATCGCGCCGTAGCCGAGCGCCACCCCGACGTAGAGGTTCTCCGCGATCTTGAACAGCGGGTTGTCGCGGTAGAGGAAGCTGTACATGACGAGCGTCAGCCCAGCGCCCAGGACGATGCCGATGCGCTTCGCCGTCGTCGGCGCCTCGATGACGACACTGACGATCAGAAACGCCACCAGGAGGCCCAGCAGGACGCTGAGCTCGACGGCGCGCCGGACCGGGCTGACGGTTTCCTCGGGTGCTGCCACGGGCCTAGTCCTCAGGGCCCCGCACGACGCGGGTCCATACGTAGCCGATGTTGGCGCTGATAATCAACACGATGAGGAAGACGTGGACCAGGGACTGCGCCTGCATGCCCTTGGTCGCGTCCTCGGGCTTATCGAGCATGGTCTCGTAGTCGGCCGCGCCCCGCAGGCCGCCCAGGAAGCCACAGAGCTGCTTCGACTGGAGGAACGGATAGAGGTCGGGCGCGATCACCGCGGTGCAGCCTGCGCCGAGGTCGAAGCCGAAGCGGTCGCGGCCGTAGGCGATCCACATCTCGACCGTTCCTCCCGCCGCGATGTCCACCACCAGCGGGATATCCTTGAGCTTCTTGACCTCTGCCAGCGCGGGCATCCCCTCGGTCGGCTTGCCGTAGTAGTCGCGGTCGAAGGCGCCCTGGAGGCTCTCGCCCATGTTCAGCACGAGGTTGCTGCCGCCGGGCTTGTAGCCCAGGAACACGTAGTCCTGCCCCGACGTCTTGCCCGCCTCCTCGGCGGTCTTCTCGACGAGCTGCTTGCAGAGGCCGACGCCGTTGGGCCAGTGGGTCATGACGATGGGGCGGAGGTTGCGTCGGAAACAGTGGCGCAGGAGGCCCAGGCTCATGGGGTAGAGCTCGGCCATGGCAGCCGGGTCGTAGTCGAAGGAGAAGAGGACGGCGGAGCCCTCAGGCAGGGCCTCGACGCGGTCGTAGAGCTTCTTCGCCCAGTCAGAGGGCTTGAAGGTGAGGGGCAGTGGGAGGACGTACGGGACGAGGACGGCAACGGCGACGACGAGGTAGGCGACGTAGCGCGCGAGGGTCTGCCACTTCGTGTTGCCTCGGGGTGCGGCCATCAGTCGCCACCTCCCAGGTACGAGCGCTCGATGCCGAACAGGATGCGCAGCGATTGCGAGATCATCCCCAGGCTGATGCCCAGCAGGATGCCGCGCTTGGCAGCCATGTTCGGATACTCCATCAACAGGTCCGCCGACTTCGGGAACAGCCCCGGTGCGCCGAACAAGCCGCCGAGGTACTCGCTCATCGGCACCCGCCCGAACATGACGATGACCGCCGCCACCAGCAGCAGCGCCGCCCCAGCATTCCGCGCGCGGAACGTCCGGACCGCCGCACTGGCCATGAAGAACGCCAGGAGCGAGAACACCGTGGCGCCGCAGGGGACCTGCACGTAGTCATAGAGCCACTGGAACAGCGAGAAGGCATCGGGCTGTGGGTAGGGCCGGACCGCCTCGATGATCTCCTCGGTCAGCCCCGAGACGATCATGGCGGAGGCCCCGATGAACACGAAGACGCTATAGCCCCATCCCAGCATCTTCCGCCGAATCCGCGTGATGTGCATGTGCAGCAGGCTGTAGGCGCCCAGGAACATCCCGAAGCCGCCCATGATGCGGAACCACGTCGTCATCTCCTGGCGGAACGCCCCGGCCCACGGATGGGGGATGAACTCCTGGGTGAAGGCCAGAAGCCCCATCACGAAACAGATGACCAGCGGGATGCGGAGCCTATACCACATGATTCCTCGTCACCGGAACGAGAACGTCACAGCGTTGGCGTGTGGGAGGTTGGATGGGTGGATGAATGGAGGAGAAGAGATCCCCTGCGGCGGTCCTTCCTCTCTTCTTCCACCCATCCCCCCATCCATCCTTCCACTCATCCACCCATCCACTCCTGTTCACGAGAACGGCTGAAACAGCGTGTTCGCCCAATACTCCACCAGCGTCTTCAAAAGGGGCAGCGCGGTGGCGAGCAGCGCCGCCATCGTCGCCAGGCCTGTGAACGCGACGATGACGAGCATCATGAACGCCTTCCCCACGTCCTGCCCGCGCAGGGAGCCGAGCATCTTGGGCTCGCGCGACAGGTAGGCCGAGGCGGCGTAGAGCTCCTCGCCGATGAGCGTGTAGTCACAGGTCGTGATGAAGAAGGGCACCTGGGTGTAGGAGTCGGTGCCGGCGATCTGGATGGCGCCCGTCGAGGCGCCCGTCTCGGCCAGCAGCAGGCTCTCGGCGTAGAAGTAGCCCATCAGGAAGATCGCCGCCGGCCGCTCGCGCACCATCCGCCCGCCCACGGCCGCGACGTAGCTGAACTGGTCGGAGGCCGCGAGCGCCACGTCGTCGTCGTTGTAGGCATCGGGGCGGCCCGCCTCGGTGTACGACTGCTTGACCACCTCCTGGCTGACCGCCATCACGATGGGATCGCGGTTCATCACCTTCACCCGCGTGTCGTACTCCGCCGACCGCCGCGCCACGCGGCCCAGAATATTGAGCGCCGCGATGGTGGACAGGCTGCCCACGCCCGTCAGGCCGTGGACGAAGAAGACCGACCGCCCCATCTCCGTCGCCCGGCCTATGGCCTCCTCGACGGCGTCGAGGCCCGCGATCTTGCGGATGAACAGGTCCGGATTCCGCCGCGCCATCTGGATGAACACGATCACGATGCCGCTGAAGATCAGCGAGAAGAGCAGGTTGTTGAGCTTGAAGCCCTTGAAGAAGTTGACCCGCGCCCTGGACGACGCCAGCTTGGGCGCGCCGCCCTCCTCGACGTAGACCGTGCGCTGCCCATCGCTGATGGCGAGGCGGACGACGTAGCGCTGGCGGTTGATGCGGCGGGCCTCGGCCTTGACCGCATCGGTGACCTCCGTGGCCACGTACGCCTCGAACTTCCGCAGCCGTTTGGCATATGCGCGGTACTGCTTGACGTTCATCAGGAAGCCGCGCTCGGCCTCGTCCAGCGCCGCCAGGGCGTCGGCGTTGGCCTGGCGGGCGGCGAGGCGGTAGGCGTCCCGCTGCCTCAGAGCCTCATCGACGGCCGAGCGCGTGGCCTCGAGGGTCTTCATGTACGAGGTGTCGGCGATCCGCGGCCGCTCGGCGGCGAGCAGCGTCTCGGTGGCCTTGTCGAGGTGGGACTGGAGCGCCTCGAGGGCCTTCAGATAGCTCTGGCCCGCTTGCTTTGCCTTGGCCTCGGGGCTTGGCTCCTCCTCGTCGGCAGCGGCTGCGGCGGGTGGCGCAGCGGTGGACGGGGCGGAGGAGGGGACAAATGCCTTGACGGCGTTGACCACGACCGCCGTGGAGGCCGATAGGGTGGCGAGACGCTGCGGGTAGTCCTCGTCGGGATTCCACTTCGCGCCCATCCGCTTGCCCTGGCGCTCGACGACCTTCCTGCGGACCGCCTGCTCGTCGGGCGGGTAGAGCCTGGCCGGCTCGATGCTGACGTAGTGGACGTCCTCGTTGCGCTTGCGGAAGCCGAAGTACTTCGGCGCGTCGGCCTTGAAGCTCTTCTGCGAGGGGATCTCCGCCGCCTTCCTGAACTCCGCGGCCGGCTGCGCAGCGGCCCCAGGGCTCGTGGCATCCGACTGGGGCGCGATCTCGACGATGTAGAGGGCCCCGTCGCCTTCTGAGGGGGATTTCGCCCACTCGACGGCCAGGGCGTTGCCGCCGTCGCTGGGGCGGTCGTAGACGCGGAAGCTGGCGGGGTTGGGTGCGACGAGCGGCGGGGCCTCGCCGGCGCCGGCCGGCGCGGCGAGGAGGCCCAGCAGGGCGGCGAGGCGGGTTGCGCGGCCGGCGTGGGTCACTTCTCGATGGCCTCGACGTTGGCACGCGGGACAATGGCCGTCTCGCCGTCGGGGAATGCGACCTCGACGACGCGGACCTTGGCCTCCGACTCGACCTCCTGGATGCCGCTCGGGAGGCTCTTGACCTGGCCGATCCGCCCGAAGCCAGGCTCACGGATGATACGGACAGGCGAGCCCGGCGTCAAGCCCAGCGCCGGGGTTTCTGCCTCGGCCTCCTGGCGGGAAGGCGCGGCGGTGGCTGGGATGATGATCTCTGGGCGGAGCACCCCCGCGCGGATCTGGGTGGCGCCGTTGGCCGAGGCGTGCTCGCCGACGTGTGCCTGGAGCAGGCTGAAGGTGGCCTCGGCGATGGCGAGTGGGCCGAAGCCCTCGGTGATGATGAGGATCGGCCGGATCTGCTCGTGCCCCGTGATCGCGACGCCCAGGTCGTAGCCGAGCAGACGCCGCAGATCGGCGTCGTGGAAGCCGCCGCAGACGAGGGCGGCGACGCCGATGTCCGAGGCCCGCTCGTAGACCTCGCTGGTGATGAGCCTGCCGGCGATGGCGATCTTGCCCGCAAGGTCCTCGCCGATGTCGTCGGGGCCGACCGTCTGGTCGGGGCTCTCCACGATGGAGGTCAGTTCGCCGTGGACCTCGCCGCCGACGCCGAAGATGCCCTGGACGAAGGCGCCCGTGGTCTCGACAATGACGCCCTCTCCCTCGCGCACCTCCGCGACGTGGCCGTCGAGGTAGGCCGTCAGCTCGACGGGGCGGGGCGCCATGCGGATGAGCACCTGGCCGGTCACCGACGAGACGGTCTCGATAGTGCCCGCCACAGGGGACCTCGCGACGCTCTTGAGCCACTTGATCCAGGGGCGGGTCTCGGCGATGGCCTCCTGGGCGGCCACCTGCTCGCCCTCCGCCTTGAGCATGAAGCGAGGCAGTTCGGGGGCGGTGATGCCGAGAAGGTTGACGACGTTGACCGTCGCCACGTCACCGGGCAGGTCGGCCCTGGCCACGATGTCGCCTGCCTTGACCTGCGCACCCTGCTCGACGATGACCTCGCCGCGGATCGGCAGCCGCCGCTCCTTGCGGATGACTGCCCTCTCGCTGACGCGGAGGCCTGGCGTGTATGCGTGAGCCATCGGGTGCTCTCAGACGCAATGCAGTGGATGAATGGATGGATGGAGGAGTGGACGGACGGAGGAGGGCCAAGAGCGCCCCCCTAGGCTATGTATCTCTGCCTTTCCAGTCATCCAACCATCCACCCCTCCAGTCTTCCCCTATCTCGGATAGGCGTCGAGGGCCTTCGCCCAGCCATCTACCACCTGGGCGCGATTCTGCTCGGGCACGGCCAGGGGGCGGCCGCGGCAGTCGAAGACGACGCCGACCACCCCGCCATGGACCTCCGCTTCGACGGTCCTCCCCCTGCCTTCGCCCACGTCGATGCCGCGACTCGGCTCGATGGTGACCTTCGCGGTCTGCCCCTCGGCCAGGGGCTCGAGCACCAGGCCGCCGACGGCCAGCTCCCCTGTGCGGGTCTCGCCGCCGGCCTCCATCGTGTAGGCGAAGCCCTTCCTGCCGAACTTCGCGCGGTTGACCATGGCTACGCAGGAGCCGAGGTGGATGAGGCAGTCGCGGACGAAGACGTCCTCGGCGGCCCTCTCATGCACCTGGGCGAGCACGCCGAGGTGGGGCATCATGAAGATGCTGTCCACCGCCAGCCGCGTGACGCCCTCGGGCTGGAAGGCGTCTATCAGCATCATCATCGCCTGCGAGCGGCGTGGGGCGTGGCTGAGGACGCCGCCGCTGCCGACCAGGAGGTCGAGCTCCCGCATGTCGATGACCGTCTCGCCCGCGCTCGACTCGTCGAAGGCGTCTGAGACTGTGCGGGTGCGCTGGACGCCCTTGAGGCCGACGGCGAGCTGCTTGTGCTGGGCGAAGGCCAGGCGCAGCGCCTCGCGGGCGATGGCCTGCTCGATCTTCAGCTCCTCGAGGAGCTGGGGGATCGTCGTCGGGCGGATCATCTTGTTCCTGATGCGGTCCCGCAGATCCGTCTCGTCGAGCTCGAAGGGCACCCACCGCAGGATGTTCGGCAGGCCGGCCTCGGCCAGGACGTTGGAGACGCTGTAGCTCATCCCCAGGTTCGCGCTGACCGTGCGGTTGAAGACCTCGCCGAAGACGCTGAAGACGTCGGTCGTCGCGCCGCCGATATCCACCCCGATGATGGTGAGGCCGCGGCTGTGGGCCACCTTCTGGATGATGTCGCCCACGGCGGCTGGGGTGGGCATGATGGGGGCGCCGACCCATGACATGAGCTTCTTGTAGCCAGGTGCCTGGGCCATGACGTGCTTGAGGAAGAGCTCGTGGATCTCGTTGCGGGCGGGGCCGAGGTTCTCGCGTTCGAGGACGGGGCGGAGGTTGTCGGTGATGTGGAGATCGGTCTTGTCGGCTAGCCTCTCGCGGATGGCGTCGCGGGCGTCGATGTTGCCGGCGTAGATGACGGGGAGCTTGTAGGCGATGCCGAGTCGTGGCCTGGGGTCGGCGGCGGCGATGAACTCCGCGAGCTCGGCGACGTGGCTGACGGTGCCGCCGTCGGTGCCGCCGCTGAGGAGCACCATGTCGGGCCGGAGGCGTCGGATGAGCTCGATCTTCTCGTGGGGCTGGCGCTGGTCGTTGGCGGCCAGGACGTCCATGACGATGGCGCCGGCCCCCAGGGCGGCGCGCTGGGCGCTCTCGGCGGTCATCTGCTTCACCACGCCGGCCACCATCATCTGGAGCCCGCCGCCGGCGCTGCTCGTCGAGATATAGATGTCCACCCCCTCATTGCCGCGTGCGGGGGTGATGATGGTTTCGCCGTCGAGGATTTTCCTGCCGCTCAGCTCCTCGAGCTCGGCCATCGAGTTCAGCACCCCGCGGGTCACGTCCTCATAGGGCGCCTCGACGGTCGTCGGCGCCTCGCCGCGGAAGGTCTGGCGGAAGCCCTCGGGCTTGCGCTCGATGAGGATCGCCTTGGTCGTCGTGCTGCCGCAGTCGGTGGCGACGATGACGTTGAGAGGTCCGGGATGGGGCGAATCAGCCATATGGGACCAGTTCCGATGCAGAACGCTTCGCCTGGGAGGGACTGGATGGGTGGATGACTGGATGAGTGGATGAGAAGGCAGAAGAGGCGGGACCCCTGAGGCCGGGGCCTCCGCCGTCATCCATCTTCTCTTCTTCCATCCCTCCATTCATCCATCCATCCCCTTCTTCTGCGCCGCCGACTCGATAGCAGTCACCAACTCCCGCAACCCTTGTCGCCTCTCCAGGATGTGCGTCAGGCGCTTGATGTCGTCTGGCTTGAAGAGAGGCTCGATGAAGGGCCGCAGGAAGGCGAGCGCCTGGCCCCCAATGTAGCTCAGCGGACGCAGCGATTCCAGGAAGAGGATGGCGGGGCCGGCCATCTGGCGCCGCACGACCTTCTCGGCCAGGCGGAGGAGCAGCTCGCGGTCCTTATCCGTCAGCGGCCCGTGGGGGGAGCCGAGGTCGAAGGCGTGGCGGAGCCCCGCGACCAGCCTAGCGATGCGCGGCGACCTGGCTCTCGACAAAGCTCACCACCTCGTCTCGATTCCCCGCGAACCGCACGAAGGTCCCGCGAAACGACTCCAGCCGCGACGGGCCTGCGAACGGCGAGAGCTGCATCCCCTCGCGGTGCACCTGCGTCCGCCGCACCTCCGTCCACGCCACACGCCGTGTCCTGCCCAGGAACCGCACGGCGACGCCGTCGCCATCCAGCTCATACCACGTCGGCAGGAAGTAGCGTCCGAGCGCCACCGCCAGGAACGCCGCCGCGAGCAGCGCGTAGCCCACCCCGCCGAAGGAGATGTGGACACCCACGCACACGGCGACGGCCACCCCGATCAGCAGCGCCGATCGCGGGAAGTCGTCCACGACCGGCAGCGACCGCCATCGCAGCGTCTCCGCCGCGCCCTGTGCGTCCGACGTGGCCTCGGGCTCCATTGCGACGGATTATACCGATGCCCCGGCACCACGTCAACCCAGAGGGCGGTCGCGTGGTCAGCCGGGTGACGACATTCTGGCAGGGCCACCTTCCTGCTACGTCCCAGCCACCCCGAGTCCCGGCGACGAGAGCGCGCCCGTGCCTGTGACCGGAGCATGATTGCGGACCTGTTTAGGTCCGCAATCATCGTGGCTGGGCAACCTGCCAAGCCGTATGAGAAGCGACGTGGAACTCTGAGAGTGCAACCGCCTCTCAGACAAGCGGCACGGCTTGCGCGGCCATGGGGCTTGTGCTATAGTGCCGCGGCACGTGCGAGCATCCCAATCCACTGATGGGGAGCGAGGGCATGCCAATCCGAAAAGTGGCCGTGGTGATGGGCAGCGAGAGCGACCTCGATACGATGCAGCTCACCATCGACATGCTCAAGAAGTTCGGCATCTCATACGAGGTCCAGGTCCTCTCGGCGCACAGGGCGCCGGAGGCGCTCGACAAGTTCGTCGCCGGTGCGGAGCGGGAGGGGATCGTCGTCTTCATCGCCGCGGCGGGCAAGGCGGCCCATTTGGCGGGGGTCATCGCCGCGAAGACGGCCCTGCCCGTCATCGGCTGCCCCATGGAGACCGGCATCGCCGGCGGGATGGACTCCCTGCTCTCGATGGTCCAGATGCCCCGGGGCGTGCCGGTGGCGACGATGGGGACGGGCAAGAGCGGGGCGATCAACGCCGCCATCCTGGCCGCCCAGATAATCGCCCTGGACGACGCGGCGCTGAGAGGCCGCCTGCGGCTGTTCAAGAGCGAGATGGCGGAGAAGGTGGTCCAGACCTCCGAGGACGTGCGGCGGAGGCTGCGGCTGACATGATCGCCGTCATCCAGCGGGTCTCGAGCGCCTCGGTCACTGTGGACGGCGAGACGACTGGGGCTATCGAGGTCGGGCTGCTCGTCCTCCTCGGCGTCGTCAAGGGCGACACGGATCGCGAGGCCGACTGGCTGGCGGCCAAGATCGGCGGCCTGCGCTGCTTCAACGACGGCCAGGGGAAGATGAACCTCGCCTGCTCGGACGCAGGTGGCGCGATGCTGGTCGTCTCGCAGTTCACCCTCTGCGGCGACTGCCGCAAGGGCCGCCGACCCGGCTTCGACCGCGCCGCCGACCCCACCGAGGCGATCCGCCTCTACGACTACTTCTGCGGGCGCCTCCGCCAGCAGGGCTACCGCGTCGAGACAGGCGTATTCGGCGCCATGATGGACGTGGCGCTCGTCAACGACGGCCCGGTGACCTTCGTCCTGGACACAGAGCAACTGGGCTCGTAGTCCCGCCTTCAGGCGGACCGTCCTCCTCTTGGCTCTTGCCGTGACTGGGGCCTCCCGTGCGTTGCGCTGCGAATCTCATCTCCGCCTCGCGTCTGGTGCTGACACCCGTCGTCGCGGTCCTCGCCTCGATCGACACGCCTGGGACGCGGAGGGCGGCGCTGGCCGTCGCCATCATCGTGGGGCTTAGCGACTTCGTGGACGGGCCGCTGGCCCGACGCTGCGGCGCGGCGTCGCCTTTCGGCGCGCTGCTCGATATGACCTCGGACAAGGTGTTCCTGTGCACGATGCTCATCGTGCTGGCGGCGGCGGGCCGCTCGCCTGCGTGGGCGGCGTGGATCATCACGTCGCGGGAGCTGCTCGTGCTGTTCCTGCGGGTGGTCGCCTCCAGCCGGGGGAGGGCCATGCCGATCGCAGTCTTCGGCAAGCTCAAGACCTTCATGCTCTACCTGCTCGTCCCGCTCGCGCTCTTCGGCGTGACGCCCGGCGCCATCTGGTTCCTCGGCGCCGCAGCATCCGTCTCGGCCCTGGCCGCACTGGCCGAATATGCCGTGAAGATGCGGCGGGACCTCCGCGCGGAGTTCCTCTGCCAGGGCACGAAGTGGAAGGTCCTCTGACCGCGCCCTGACCGCGAGCGCCGCCCACCGAAGGAGTCCGACCATGCCCGTGCCCACCATCGAATGGATCGGCGGCGTGGACGGCCACGCCAGGATGATCGACCAGACACTCCTGCCCACGGAGTTCAAGCAGATCGACATCTGCGACATCGCGGCGATGTGGGAGGCGATCAAGGTGCTGCGGGTCCGCGGCGCGCCCGCCATCGGCATCGCGGCGGCCTTCGGCACCATCCTCGGCATCCAGGGCTCGAAGGCCACTACCTGGGAGCACTTCGAGGCCGACCTGGCCAAGGCGACCGACTGCCTGGCCACCTCGCGGCCCACCGCCGTCAACCTCTTCTGGGCGCTCGGGCGCATGAAGCGCGTCGCCGCCGACAATCGCCTCATGACCATCCCGCTCCTCAAGGAGCGCCTGCTCGACGAAGCACTCGCCATCTGCGAGGAGGACAAGGCGACCTGCCGCGCCATCGGCCGCCACGGCGCCGAGCTGGTCGCCGACGGCGCGGGCATCCTCACCCACTGCAACGCCGGCGGCCTGGCCACCGCCGACTACGGCACCGCCCTCGCCGTGATGTTCGCCGCACACGAGCAGGGCAAGACCATTCACGTCTACGCCGACGAGACGCGGCCACTGCTCCAGGGCGCGCGGCTCACCACCTGGGAGCTCATGCAGGCAGGGATCGACGTGACCCTCATCTGCGACAACATGGCCGCACAGGTCATGCGCGAGGGCAGGATCGACCTGGTGGTCGTCGGCGCCGACCGCATCGCGGCCAACGGCGACGCGGCCAACAAGATCGGCACCTACGGCGTCGCGATCCTCGCCCGCGAGCACGGCGTGCCCTTCTACGTCGCCGCGCCCGCCTCCACCTTCGACCTCTCGCTCGCCACGGGCGACGCCATCCCCATCGAGGAGCGCGGCGCCGAGGAGGTCACGTGCGGCTTCGGGAGGCGCACGGCGCCCGAGGGCGTGAAGGTCTACAGCCCCGCCTTCGACGTCACCCCCGCCCGCTACATCCAGGGGGTCATTACGGAACGCGGGATCATCCGACCCGTGAACGCGGACAGCGTTCGTGCTGTGGTCGGGTGACGGATGAGTGGATGAGTGGATGGATGGCTGGGTGGATGCATGGAGGAAGGGGGCGGTGGTGCGTTCCTGCTCCTCCAGTCATCCAACCATCCAGCCATCCCATCTTCCCTGCCTCATCCAGCCTGTCGACGAGGCCCGCGTCCGCACCGTCGTCGAGGGACCGACGGGACTGACAGACTGAGTCGATGTGTTCATGAACGTGCTTCCTTTGCTGGACATAACGTACAGGTCCGTCAGTTCTGTCAGTGCGAGAGGGGGGCGATGCCGCGGTAGATGCGTCTCGCCTTCGCTCCGACCCGCCCCTTGTCGAAGCGCTGGCCGAGCCTCCGCCCGAAGCTGTTGCGTGCCAGCAGCCGGCTCTCGGGCACGCCGTCGGCGAGTGCCCACTTGCGGTAGGCATCGTATAGGGCGGCGGCGGTGGCCTGATGGTCGGGGCCGGTCTCGCAGCCCTCGGCGACGAAGCGGGCGACGGAGTCGCTCGAAACGCGATACTCGCTGACGGCCTCCCGCACGACCCTCGGCACGCCCAGCCCGCCGTCGCGCCACGCGCGGTGGCCGGCGAGCAGCCAGTTGAGGATCCCGCTGCGCTCGGCCAGGAGTTGCTCGGTCAGGCCGAGCTCGGCGTCGCCGCCGAGGAACTGCCGGCTGAAGGGCACCACGAGGCACCGCCGCCAGAAGCCGTCGCTGTCGTCGCTCACCCTCGGGAGCCGGTTGGCCGCGAGCCACGGCACGCACCGGGGGCGGAAGCTGAAGTACTCCCGGCGCAGGAACCGCGCGGTCACCACGTCGCCGCCCGTGAGGGCCTTGAGGCGTGCGGCGTCGAACCGCGCTCCGTCGCTCGGCTCGCCCGCGACCGCCAGCCGCGCTCCGGGCAGCATCGCAAGGTCGTTCGGGATGCTGTCCCCACGACGCGACTCGAAGCACGAGAAGGGCAGCGTCACCGCGTAGTCGCCGAACACCTCGCCCAGCACACGCAGGAACACGCTCTTGCCGTTCGCCCCGCGCCCGTGGAGCAGCAGCCAGACCTGCTCCGCCGGCTCGCCTGCCATCGAGTAGCCAGCGGCGCGCTGGATGAAGGCGGCGAGCCCCGCGTGGCAGCCGAAGATCTCGTCGAGGAACTGCATCCACCGTGGGCAGGCCGCCTCGGGCTCGAAGGCGGCGCCGAGCCGCAGGCGGATGAGCTGGTCGGGCCGGGGCGGGACGAGGGCCCCCGCGTCGAGGTCGAGCACGCCGTTGGCCGTCGCCAGGAGACGGGCGTGGCGGTCCCAGTCGTCGTGGGTCGTGGCGATGCCTCGCTCGGTGGCCAGGCGGCGCAGGGTGGCCTGGATGGCGGCGTCGGCCTCTGAGCGGCGCGCCCAGGCGGCGTGGGCGTCGCTCTCGCCGTGGTCCTTGCGGGTCACGTCTTCCCAGCGTCGCAGGTCCGCCGCCTCGTTGGCGCGGACCCGCGCGGCCTCCTTCGCGAGCTGGGAGACCTCGCCCGTGCGGTCGGGCCGCCACCAGTGCCCCGCCCAGCGGAGCCACTGGCCTCTCGTGTGGTCGTGGCGCAGCTCGGCGCCGTAGAGGTGCACCATCAGCTCCGCGTTGCCCGACTCGGTGCACGGGAAGCTGGTGATCGGGGCTTCGAGCTTCCGAGGCCGCCGCACGTAGCGCACCGCGTTCGCCGCGATCTGCACGACCTCCGCGTCGTCGAGCGGCGGCTGGCAGCGCTCGGCGTTGGTGGCCAGCAGCGTCTCCCGCACCTCGTCCTCGTCCATCCCGTGGCGCCACAGCCTGCCCGCGATGTGGAACAGGGTGGTGTTGCGGCGGCCCTTGGGGATCGGCTCTGGCGACGCGGGGTCGAGCCACGCGGTCCGGGCGGCATCGGCGGCTTGGCCGGGCTCATTGGCCCTCCCGGAGGTCCCCTCACCTCCGGGAGGGTAAGCTGCGTCGCAGCCGCCAGCACCGGGGACCGCAGGGTCTTGCGTACCCTCCCGGAGGCGCGGGAGCCTCCGGGAGGGGTCTGCCATCTGTCCGCACGCGCGGAGCAGGTCGGCGGCGAGCCAGGGCTCGGGGGGCGGGCCGGCGGCTACGGTCGCGATGTCGGCGATGCTGCCCAGCTCGAAGCGGTAGGCCCCCTTGTGGCTCTCGCTCGGGGGGAGCACCACGTAGCCGCCCTCGCCCCGCACGTCCACCCCGTCGGCCAGCCGTCCCGCCGAGTTGCGCACGCCCGCCGTGTGGCGGACATAGTAGTGGAGCCCGCCGCCACCGGTGGCCACCACCACGTCGGTCGGCAGCTCGCGGCCCCGGGGCGGCCAGGGGGCATCGCGCGTGTCGAAGTCCACCACGTCCACCCCACTCAGCCCGCCGGTCACCAGGCCGATCTGCGCGTCGGGCCAGCGGGCGAACCACTCCTCGGCCTCCTCCTCCGTCGCACGGCGCTGCTGGAACGCCTGCCACCGCACCAGGGGCCGCTTGTCCCTGCCAACGGGGATCACCGACAGCCCCACCTCGAGCGCCTCGAACGCCGCGCCCTGGCACCGGGGCGCACTGTTGGCCACTGCCTTCGCACACGTCGCCATCGCAACACCTCCATCGCAATACGACTGTGAGTCCGAGCCGCCGCCCCCGTGCGCTGCCGCCACCGACGCCATGCCTGGCGCGGCAAGTGCACAGGCCGCGACCTGCCAACGACATCAAACTGAAGCGGGAAAAGGAGGATCGGGACGGGTAGGTCGGCCGCAGTCGGGCCGACGGAACGGCTCATTCGAGCCGAACCACATGTGGTCACTGCGAGGCGTGCTGGTGCGCCGTCGCTTCGGGCAGCGGGGGGGGAGTGTGGCCCCCGCGCT